>NZ_JBALNY010000074.1:0-27437 GCF_036962145.1 Bacillus sp. JJ1764
AGTCACCCCCTCCTACTCTATTCTTAATATAGTAGGTTTTGACTTAGAGAATTGTCTAGCTCCAGTGCCCTAGCGGCTAGTGTCCTTCGCTCTCCGCCCTACGATAAGTCAACATCGAATCACCTCCTGCTCCTGCGCCAAAGCATAATCGATGAAGTGGCTGTTCAGCTCGTCGCAAAGCCGCAGGATGATCTCGAAGTAACTTGGCTCTTCGTGTTTCCTTTATCTCAGTTGGAGAGACTCCACAAGGAAGGCTCCGGCAGCATGGGCATCGCACGAAGGAAAAGCGTTAAGCTTTTTCGAGGAGGTCATACGCCGATGACTAGGGCACTTACACTTTTCTTTTTTTTCTGGTATAGTTTGGATGTTTAGATAAAGGAGGGGAAAGTTACGTGAAAAAAGATGATAAATGGTGGAAAAAAAGTGTTGTATATCAAATTTATCCACGCAGTTTTAATGATTCAAACGGAGATGGAGTTGGTGATATTTCAGGGATTATTGAAAAATTAGATTACCTGAAATTATTAGGTGTGGACGTAATTTGGCTCAGCCCTGTATATGATTCACCTAACGATGACAATGGTTATGATATCCGTCACTATCAAGAGATTATGAAGGAATTTGGTACCATGGAGGACTTTGACCAACTGCTTGCCGAACTCCACAAACGTGATATGAAGCTCGTGATGGATCTTGTAGTCAATCATACCTCTGATGAACATGAATGGTTTGTGCAGTCAAAACAATCAAAGGAAAACCCTTACCACGATTATTACATTTGGAGGGAAGGAAAGAACGGCAAGGAACCGAATAATTGGGGCTCTTTTTTCAGCGGCCCGGCATGGGATTACAATGAGGCAACCGATGAATATTATCTACATTTATTTTCAAAAAAACAGCCTGATCTTAATTGGGAAAATCCAAAGGTGCGCGAAGAAGTCTATCGGATGATGAAGTTCTGGCTCGATAAGGGTGTAGATGGTTTCAGAATGGATGTTATCAACTTGATTTCAAAAGAACCAGGTCTGCCTGAAGGTCCACAGCAGGATGGACAGTTATACGGAGACGGCACCTCGTACTGTATGAATGGTCCAAGGATTCATGAATTTTTACAGGAGATGAACCAGGAAGTTCTCGCCAAATATCCGGTGATGACAGTGGGAGAAATGCCGGGAACAACTCCTGCTGACGCTATTGCTTACACAAATCCAGAGCGTCACGAAGTGAATATGATTTTTACATTTGAGCATATGGATCTGGACAGTGCACCTGGCGGGAAATGGAATCTAAAGCCGTTAAACTTGGTCGATTTAAAGGATAACTTAACCAAATGGCAAACTGGGTTACATAATAAAGGCTGGAACAGTCTATATTGGAATAACCATGATCAGCCGCGGATTGTTTCTCGCTTTGGCAATGACCAAGAGTATCGCGTAGAGTCGGCAAAAATGCTGGCGACCTGTCTCCATTTCATGCAAGGAACCCCGTACATTTATCAAGGTGAAGAAATCGGTATGACAAATGTAAAATGGGAGTCCCTTGACGATTACCGGGATATTGAAACAATTAATATGTACCACGAGCGTAAAGAACTGGGCTATTCTCATGAGGAGATTATGACTTCGATTTATGCAAAAGGGAGGGATAATGCCAGAACTCCAATGCAATGGGACGATACAGAGCATGCAGGTTTTACAAACGGTACACCATGGATCAAAGTGAATCCACGTTATAACGAGATTAATGTTAAAAGTACCTTAGAGGACCCACAGTCGATTTTCTATTATTATCAGAAATTAATCTCACTTCGTAAGGAACTGGAAATTATAACGGAGGGCGACTTTCATTTATTGATGCGAGATCATCCTTCATTGTTTGCTTATGAGAGGAACTGGAAAGAGGAGAGCTTGATCGTCTTATGTAATTTTAGTGGGGAAGAAATAGTCTTGGATAACAGCAACTTATTGAGCAGAATTTCAGATTACAGAACTCTCATTGCGAACTATGAACAGCGGGAAATGAAAAAACTGCGCCCCTACGAAGCGATCGTTTTGAAAAAATAGGGCAGTTTGTCATTTTTATAAGATGAAGGACAAATGTATATAAGGAAATTTAGACATTTTTCTATCATTTCGATCTTGAGGGCCAAAGGGAAGGATACCTATTTGGGATTTGTCTTTCACAAGGGGAATGAAAGACAATACACATTAAGGGATCGTGTGAAATTGACTATCATCAGCGGTATGAAAGACAAAACGATAGAGGAAATTATTTAAATCGTCTTTCACAAGGGCTATGAAGGACAAAATGCATGAAAAGGATATGTTAATAGTCTTTCATCAAGAAAATGAAAGACAAATCACTATTAAATTCACTGCGACTGCCAATCGGACACTAAATGAAAGACACTTTCAAAACACAAAAAAGTGTCTTTCGTTTTGAAAAAACGTTTGCACAAAAAATATAAAAGTGATACTATGAAATTACCGATTAGTGCAACCGTTTTCACTAATTCGTATATAGCATATAGAAAGATAGGGGGGAATAGTAGAGATAACCGTTTAAAGGAATATTGCTATATTAATATGCAACAATTTTAGTACGGTTTTTCTGCTTTTTTGCGCAATCGATTTCACAACTTAATAGTTTGAGGGTTTTTTAAGCTTTTATTAATAGTTTCTAGTTGAAATCAAGGTATGTTCTATTGTGCAAACGATTTCCCAAATAGAAACAAATAGAATGTCTTTGACAAACCAATGCAAACTAAAAGCAACCATGAATTTATAGTTTGCGCATAGAAATGTAGCAAATGATCACTATTGATGTGGAGGTAAATCATGAACAAGAAAAAATTATTTTCCGGAATTGGAGCAGGTGTTCTTTCATTAAGTCTTCTTTTAACAGGCTGCGGCAATGCGGACAAAAGCGATTCAAAGGAAAGTTCAAAAGACAATGTAACTATTGATGTGTTCCAATTCAAAGTGGAATTTAAAAAGCAATTCCAAGATGTAGCCAAAAAATATGAGCAGGAGCATAAGGGAGTAAACATCAACATCACCACTGTTGGTGGCGGTGAAGATTACGGTGCAGCCTTAAGATCAAAATTTGCTTCCGGTAAAGAGCCTGCCATCTATAACATTGGTGGACCTCAGGACGTTCAAGATTGGCAGAAGAAATTAGCTGACCTTTCTGACACTGATGCAGCAAAAGCTGCTTTAAAAGGCACTCTTGATGGAGTTACAAAAGATGGAAAAGTACTTGGATTGCCTTACAACCAAGAAGGTTATGGATTTATCTATAATAAGAATGTATTTAAAAAGGCAGGAATTGATCCAGAATCAATTAAAACCTATGCAGACTTGGAAAAGGCTGTAAAAACGTTAGACTCTAAGAAAAGTGAACTTGGCTTAAAAGCAGTTTTTGCTTTACCAGCAAAAGAAACTTGGGTAACTGGATTACATTTATCCAACGCTTTCATTGCACCTGAATTTGATAACAACGTATTAAAAGCTTTCAACTCTAAAAAAGTTGACTTCAAATACGGTGATGCATTCAAAAAAGTCCTTGATATGCAAAACAAATATTCTGTTCAACCTACTGTAAGCCTTGATTACTCACAACAAGTTGAAGAATTATTCTCTACTCAAAAAGTAGCGATGATTCAACAAGGTAACTGGGTATATGGTTCAATCGCTGGTATCGATCAAGAGTTTGCAGACAACGGCATTGGAATTTTACCAATTCCAGTTGAAGGCTATAAAGAAGATGCGATCCCAGTTGGAATTCCAATGTATTGGGGCGTAAACAGCAACAAAGACAAGAAAACACAAACTGAAGCTAAGAAATTCATTGACTGGTTATACACATCTGATGAAGGTAAAAAAGCTGTAATCAATGACTTCAAGTTTATCCCTGCTTATGAAGGCTATGATGCATCACAAATCAAAGATCCACTATCTAAGCAAATATATCAATATGCACAAGATGGCAAGACAATCGGCTGGACATTCATGGGTTACCCAACAGGCTGGGGACAAGATGAGCTTGGTGTACAAATTCAAAAATATTTAAGCAATCAAACAAGCTGGAATGATCTTGTGAAAGAAGTACAAAAATCATGGGAAACGAAACGAAATAAATAAGTTCTCTTGAAAAAAATAATAATGGGTCCCCCTCAAATAGGAGGGCCCATTGTTATTCACTTTCCGCTTTTCTTATGAGAGACAAGGGCCTGGTTCATAAGGGGATGGTTCTTTATCAATCAGCCCCTTTTCTTTCCAAATTAAGTCTCACTTTACACTTGGAGGTTTTTATATATGTTACGCACAAAGGATTTATCCTACTGGTTATTTTTGGCTCCAGTGCTGCTGGCTTTATCTTTGGTTGTCATTTTACCTCTAGTTTTTGGGATCTACTATTCCTTTACCGATTGGAATGGAATCGATGTTGGAGGATTTGTTGGATTTGATAACTATATTGCAGTTTTTAAGGATCAGGAGTTTTTGGATTCATTATGGTTTACCGTTAAATTCTCCGTTGTTTCTATTATTTTAATCAATTTTATCGGTCTTTCTTTAGCACTTATTGTTACTTCAAAAATTAAGACAAATAAATTTTTAAGAACCATCTTTTTTATGCCAAACTTAATTGGTGGACTGATCCTGGGATTTATCTGGCAGTTTATTTTTATAAAAGTGTTTTCTAGTTTGGGCGAAATTCTAGGAATGGAAAGTCTACAAGGTTGGTTATCCACCACTCAAACAGGTTTTTGGGCACTGGTAATTTTGATGAGTTGGCAAATGTCCGGTTACATCATGGTCATTTACATTTCTTATCTAGAGGGTGTGCCTTTTGAATTGCTAGAAGCATCTGAAATTGATGGTGCAAATCCTTTTCAACGCTTCCGCTACATTATTTTCCCTTTGGTAGCACCAGCTTTCACTGTAAGTATGTTCCTTACCTTGTCAAATACCTTTAAGCTTTATGATCAAAACCTTTCTTTAACAGCAGGCGGTCCGTTTAATTCCACCCAAATGCTGGCGATGGAGATTTTTAAAACAGCCTATACGGATAACCTATTAGCTTTTGCACAAGCCAAGGCCGTGATTTTCTTCATTATCGTAGCAGTTATTTCCTTGACCCAAGTATACTACAATAAGAAAAAGGAGGTTGAAATGTAATGCGTAAAAATAAATGGACACTAGAAATTTTAGGCGTACTTTTAGGCCTGTTATGGCTATCTCCTTTTTACTTAATGATTGTAAATTCGTTCAAAACAAAAAGAGAAATTTTTTCAGATACATTAAAACTTCCAGAAACCTTTACATTTGATAACTACGTTGAAGCATTTACTGAGTTAGATTTCCTAAAAACGTTTTTAAATTCCGTTATTATTACGGTAGTCAGTGTATTAGTAATCGTTATTTTTTCTTCGATGGCAGCTTATGCCCTATCAAGAAACAAGGGTAAAGTTAGTACCGTCGTCTTCTTTATCTTTGTTGCTGCCATGCTGATCCCGTTTCAATCCGTTATGATCCCGCTTGTCACTATTTTTGGGAAGATGGAAATGCTGAACCGCCCAGGGATTATATTCATGTACTTAGGATTTGGAGCAAGCTTATCCATATTCTTATATCATGGAACCTTAAATGGAATTTCAAAATCGTTGGATGAAGCAGCGACGATTGATGGTGCCAACAAGTTTCAAATTTTCTGGTACATTATCTTTCCAATGTTAAAACCAATTACTGTAACAGTTGCCATTCTTAATACGATTTGGATTTGGAATGACTACTTATTACCATCACTTGTCATTAACCAAGAGGGCATGGAGACGATTCCATTAAAGATGTTCTTCTTCTTTGGAGAATATACAAAGCAATGGCACCTTGCATTAGCGGGACTTTCCATTGCTATCATACCGGTTATTATCGCGTACTTCTTTGCCCAGCGTGAAATTATTAAAGGGATTTCCGACGGTGCGGTTAAGTAAAGAGATCAATTATTTTTGAAAAAAATGCAATTTGTATTAGGAGGAAGTCATGGTGGTAACGATTAAAGACGTGGCGAAGGCAGCAAATGTATCACCTTCCACTGTTTCAAGGGTGATTGCCAATAATCCAAGAATCAGTGAACAAACAAAACGAAGAGTTAAAGAAGTGATGGAGGAATTAGGTTATTATCCAAATCTTCAGGCGAGGAGCCTTGCTGCCAAAAGTACACAAACCATTGGGGTTATCATGCCCAATTCTGCCTACCATGCCTTCCGAAATCCCTTTTTTCCGGAGGTTTTAAGGGGAATTAGTATGAACGCCAATGAAAGTAAATACGGAATCTACCTGTCTACCGGAGCAACGGAGGAAGAAATTCATGAAGAAGTGCTTTCGATGGTGATGGGAAGACGCGTTGATGGAATCGTTCTATTGTATTCCAGGATAAATGACCGCACGATGCAATTCCTTGAAGAGGCCGGATTTCCTTTCACGGTTGTTGGTCGACCAAGTGTAAATGAAGAACGGATCACATATGTTGATAATGATAATGTCGCGATTTCAAAACAAATTACTAACTATTTAATCAAACATGGTCATAAACGCATTGCTTATATTGGGATCAACTATGAGTTTGTCGTAACATTTGACCGTATTAATGGATATAAAGCCGCATTGAAAGAAGCGGGAATTCCTTTGAATGAGGAATATATCATTCATGAGAGCTATATTATTGAAAAAGGCAAAGACTCCATTCGTACGTTAATGGAGTTACAAACACCCCCAACAGCTTTGGTCACCCAGGATGATTTAATGGCTTATGAAATTATCAGTTATCTGGAAACACTTAATATAAAAGTACCAAATGATATTTCGGTAGTAGGATTTAATAATCTTTCCTTGTCTGAACACTCAAGACCACCATTGACATCAGTTGATATCGGTACTTTTCAGTTGGGGTATGAAGCAACCAAGTATTTAATTGAAAAAATAGAACAACCTGACTCTTTGCCAAAGCGGATCACCATTCCCACTAAATTAATTGAACGTAAATCAGTGGCAACTATTAATTAAACATTCACATGATGAAATGGGTAATGCTACCCGAACAAAAAAATGTATACAGTCAGAGAGGATTTCATATGGATAAACAATGGTGGAAAGAAGCAGTTGCCTATCAGATCTATCCCCGCAGCTTCATGGATTCAAACGGGGATGGAATAGGTGATATTCAAGGAATTATCTCAAAGCTAGATTACTTAAAAGATTTAGGAATTGATGTCATTTGGGTTAGTCCAATGTATCAATCACCAAATGATGATAATGGCTATGATATTAGCAACTACCAAGAAATTTTGGGTGAATTTGGAACGATGGCTGATTTTGATCAGCTGCTACAGGAAACACATAATCGAGGTATGAAGCTTATCTTAGATTTAGTCATAAATCATACGAGCGATGAACATCCATGGTTCATTGAATCCCGCTCATCAAAGGACAATCCAAAAAGGGATTGGTATATTTGGAGGGATGGCAAGGAGGGCAAAGAGCCGAATAACTGGGAAAGCATTTTCTCGGGACCAGCCTGGGAGTATGATGAAAAATCTAACCAATATTTCATGCATCTTTTTTCAAAAAAACAGCCCGATCTGAACTGGGAAAATCCAGAAGTACGGAATGCTTTGTATGACATGGTAAACTGGTGGCTTGATAAAGGGATTGATGGTTTCAGGGTGGATGCGATCAGCCATATCAAAAAAGAACCCGGTCTTAAAGATATGCCAAATCCAACTGGCCTTAAATATGTTCCATGCTTTGGAAAAATGATGAATGTTGAAGGGATCCATACCTTTTTAAAGGAATTAAAAGAAGAGACCTTCGCAAAATATGACATCATGACCGTTGGTGAAGCAAACGGGGTAACCGCTGATGATGTCAAAGATGTAGAGCTTTGGGTTGGCGAAAATCAAGGGAAATTTAATATGATTTTTCAATTTGAGCATCTTGAACTTTGGGATGCCGAGGTCAAAAAAGAGCTTGATATCGTTGAATTTAAAGAAGTACTTTCACGTTGGCAAAAAGGACTTGAAGGCAAGGGCTGGAATGCGTTATTTATTGAAAACCATGATAAAGCACGTGTGGTTTCTACCTGGGGAAATGACCAAGAGTACTTGAGAGAAAGTGCCACAGCGTTTGCGGCTGTTTATTTCCTTATGCAGGGGACACCCTTTATTTATCAAGGCCAAGAAATCGGCATGACTAATGTTCAGTTTGATTCGATTGATGATTATGATGATGTATCGGCGAAAAATATGTATCGCTTGAAGCGTGAAGAAGGAATTCCGCATGAGAACATAATGGAAGTGATCTGGGCTTCTGGGCGCGATAATTCACGGACACCGATGCAGTGGTCCGATGCAGAGAACGGTGGATTTTCATCAGGGAATCCATGGTTAAAAGTCAATCCGAATTACAAGAAGATTAATGTGGCAGCGCAACAGCAAGATGCTCAATCTGTCTTACATTTTTATAAAAAATTGATTCGCTTAAAGAAGGCGAATGAAGTATTTACGTACGGTACTTATGACTTGATATTAAAGGATGATCTGCAAATTTTTGCTTACACCCGGACATTAGGCGATGAAAAAATCATCGTCATGGCCAACTTATCGGTTGCATCTGCAACTGTCACTGGAGTAAAGGTTGACTACGATCAACTGTTATTAAATAACTATGAGGTTCCAAAGCATCAGCCACAAACAGAAATAATGCTAAAACCTTATGAGACAAGAGTGTATCGATTGAACTAAGAAGAGACGATTCGGGAGGAGAACCGAATCGTCTTTTTCCTATCATGAATCTGAGAGAATCCTTCATGAGTTTTCTCACCCATTTGAGATACCATTACCTGTTAACCAAATGAGGGCGATTACTTAAAAGGATAAGATATATTAAGGCGGATTCATTTATAAAGTCCACTTTTTTGCAGGAGTCATTGTCCCCATTTCAAATTAATAGTTAAGGTGCAACAATTGCCGAAGGTAGTTTGGCTGCCTTTTGCGGTCAGTATAAGTTCTACCCCTGATGGAGTGAATTTGGTTGTAACCGGGACCTTAAGGCCGGTGGATTGAATCAGTTGATCCACCTCAGCCTTTTTCCCTTGCTGTGCAAACGTCATGATTTTGTGAGCAAAACTAACATTGCTTAATCGGTCTAACAATAAACTTCCTTGTTCCATTAACAAACGAAAGGATTTTATAGAGCTTTCAAATATTTTAGTATCCACAGGTGGATACGTACGAGGGAATTGGACATTGATCATATACCCCGGTTGAGCAGTTAACACGGGATGCATTAGGTAGTAAGGGAAGTACATAGAAACGCTCCTTTCATGATCAAAACACAAGGCATTATACGGTATGTTTGCGGGAGGGGTTTGGAAACTTGGTTTTCTTAGCAAAAAAAATGCCTGGATTATTCATCCAAGCGCTTCGTTAAAATATATGGATATTACCGCTTGAAACATCAAGCTGAATCAGGTGTTTGCCTGAACCATGTCTTCCGTTTATGCTACCTTTGTTAATTTCTTTGGATTTCAGCGGGAAGTTGCAGGAAATATTGCCGCTGCTTACATCACCCTTCATGGTGAAATCAGCACTTTTTGGTAAATCAAGTTTGATATTTCCGGAGCTGAGATCTAATTGGATAGAATCGGTTAATTGATCCATTTGAATATCAAGCTCACCGGAGGCGACATCAGCCTTTATCGCTCCTACATAGTGTTGGATATCAACATTGCCTGAGCCTAAGTCAAAGGAACTTCTTTCGGCTTTTAGAGAATTAACATTTACATTTCCTGAGGCCCCATCATGTTCAAATTGTTTTACTTCCAAGTTTTTTAATTTCATATTTCCAGAGCCGATATCAATGGATAATTCATTTAATTTCATGGGATTTGTTCTGGACTCTCCTGAAAAGTTAACATTTCCAGAACCTAAATCAATTTTCATGTTCTGATCATAATTTTCCGGAATATAAATGATTAGCTTGTTCTTTTCAGAGAATGACAGCCAATTAAACCAGTGAAACCATTTGCCTTTTACAGAAACTTTAATGGCATCACCGTTTTCTTTTACAGACAGCTTTTGCTTGCCATTGTAGACAGCCTTCAGATTAGGCCGATCTTCCGGGATAATCGTGGTACTGACATTGGCGACGTCTACACTAATCACTTCCGTTTGCTTGGTAATTGCGGCTGTACCATCTGTTTTAGATGCTTGCATCACAGGAAAGTGAAACGATCGATTAAAGACTAAATATAACCCGACAATTACTATTAGTAAAAAGAAAATTCTTTTCATTTTTATTCATCCCCTTTATCCTTACTGCTTCTATAAATAGAATACAATTTCCTTTATTGAATGGCGATGCACTAGGGAATTATTTTTAACTAAGACTAGAGGAGTATTTATGATACTTCGATTGACGAAGTAAATTCTATACCTTTAACAGGAATTTTGTTATTCTTTAATAATGGAGAAATCGATATAGATAAAAGTGAGGTTTCAATAATGAGCGATTTAAAGAAAAAGGGGAACGGATTACTCTCTGGAGTACAAGGTATACAATGGGCTGTTTTTATGCTGACAAACATTGTGGCTGTCCCAGTGGTTGTTGGGGCTGCTTTTCATATGTCTCCTGCAGAAATATCATCCTTTATGCAGCGCATGCTATTTGTGGGAGGAGCGGCCACACTAATTCAACTATTCTTCGGTCATCGGCTCCAAGTTATCGAAGGGGCTGCCGGCATGTGGTGGGCCATTTTTATTTTACTAGGTACAACAAGTGCTGCGGCTGAACAAGGCCATTTGTTAAAGCAACTGGAACTGGGTTTGATTGTTTCAGGGGGATTCATGGCAGTTCTAAGCTTTTTGCCTATTATTGAAAAAGTGAGGAATTTGTTTACGCCAATTGTCACAGGTGTTTATTTAATTTTACTCGTCAGCCAGCTTAGCGGATCGTTTTTTAAAAGTATGCTTGGCATAGTTGAAACTGGGCATTTTGACGCGACTATTGCGTTTATTTGTTTGCTGGAAATTATCCTGATATTAACTATTTCTCTGAAGGCAACAGGAATTTTAAAAAGCTTGGGACCACTGATTGGGATCGTGGCCGGCTGGCTGCTGTTTCGTTGGTTGGGACCGGTTCATACAGGCAAAGCCTATGAACCTAGCAGTTGGTTTGCTGTTCCAGAGCTATTCAGCTGGGGGATGCCGGAGTTCGATGCTGGAATTGTCTTAACTTCGATCATTACCTCGATTGTGCTGCTCTCGAATGTGATTGCAAGTATTTTAGTGGTGGGGCTCTCGCTTCAAAAAGAAATTAAACCGGTTCAGTACCAAAAAGGGATATTTGGAAATGGAGTAAACTTGATTTTATCCGGGCTGTTTTCTGTAGTTGGTGTGGTTCCGTTGTCGGTAGCTGCGGGCTTTATCACGACCACAGGGATTAAAGCAAAGCGGCCGATGATCATCGGTGCCGTTATCATTTTGGTTACGGGATTTTTACCATATATCGGAGGATTTTTATCCACATTGCCGTTAGAGGTAGCTTATGCTTCACTGTTTATTCCATTTTCACAAATGCTAGGATTCGGGATTCGTGACTTAATGGGCCAGGAGCCGTCGGCTAGGAATTTACTTGTCATTGGAATTTCGCTTATGACGGGAATTGGAATCATGTTTTTACCCCCTGAAAGCTATGAAACTGTGGCGCCATGGCTAAGAAACATCGTTTCCAACGGGTTAATTATGGGCTTGGTTTTATGTTTATTTTTAGAACATGCTATTTTTAGAGTTAAGAAAACGGAAGAAGCCAAAAATTAAATTATTAGGTTCCCCTTGCCTAGATGGCGAGGGGGTTTTTGGTTTGGTTGGTTTCATTTTGTTATAATGGAGAAAAAAGTGGGAACGAGTGAAGATCATGGAAAAACTATTTGTTGATCAATCGGTAGAAATTAATGCCCCGGCGTCCAAAGTTTGGGATGCCATTACAAAGCGCGAAAGTACTGACAGATGGGCTCTGGAATTTTCAAGCGGAGGACCTGAGTTTCATATTGAATCTGATTGGCAATTAGGGAGCCCGGTTTATTGGAAGGGGCAGGATGGGACGGTAATAGTGGAGGGGAATGTAATAGCCCTTGAACCCGGCCAGCTCTTACGGTTCATGGTCTTTGATGTACGAATGAAGGTAAGACCAAAGGTTACCGATGAGGATGGAATTACCTTCAAATTGACAGAGGTACCTGGAAAAACAATTCTCCGGATTTTGCAGGGGGATTTTTCAGCGATGGAGAACGGGAAGTTTTATTGTGATGCCAGTGCGGAAATTTGGGATCGGGTACTTCCTAAAATAAAAGCGTATGCTGAAAATAACTAAGGGAGTAGAGAGCATGAATATCATTGACTTACATTGTGATGCCTTGATGAAGCTAGCGGATGCAAAGGGGGCCCTAAGTTTTTCGAATGCTCCGGAGCTGGAGACGAATAAGGCATGTCTGCAGCAAGGGAACGTTAAGACTCAGTGCTTTGCTATTTTTCTGGAACCGGACATTCCTTCCGACCAAAAGTTTCAAGCGGCATTGGAGCAGGTTCATTATTTTTACCAAGAGGTATTGGGGAAAAATCCTGACATGGTCCATATCAAAGAGTGGGCTGATTTTGATGCGTTAAAAATTGGCCAAATCGGTGCGATGTTGACGCTTGAGGGCGTTGATGCGATCGGCAATGATTTGATGAAGCTGGAGACCCTTTACCGCTTGGGTGTTCGATCTGTTGGTCTGACATGGAATAATGCGAATTTGGCGGCAGATGGGGCAGGAGAGCCGCGCGGTGCAGGACTCACCTTGTTTGGCAAGGAGATTGTCCAGTTAAATAATAGGAATCAGGTTCTGACTGATGTATCTCATCTATGTGAAAAAGCCTTTTGGGATGTAATGGAGATTGCGGAATTTCCGATTGCCAGCCATTCCAATGCCAAGGCGCTTTGCAATCATCCACGTAACTTAACCGACGAGCAGGCGAAGGCGATGTTTGATAAAGGCGGGCTGATTCATGTAGTCTATAATCCGCCGTTTATCAACGAGTCTGGCGAGGCGAAGATTCATGATTTGATTAAGCATATTGACCATTTTTGCTCCTTAGGCGGGGTGAAGCAAATCGGACTGGGTTCTGATTTTGATGGCATATCTCAATTTGTTATGGGGCTGGAGAACGCGGGAAAAAGTCAAACACTTATTAAAGAACTATTAAAATATTACTCTGAAGAGGAAGTAAGGGGCTTTGCCTCACAGAACTTTTTAGATCATCGGCCAGGGCTTCAAAGGAAGGGCTAGCACAATAGCCTTCATTGCCCGATTGTTGACTTACTGTAATAAATAGAAAACAGAAAGAAGGACGTACAATGTACCTGACCATTCAAGAAGCAGCAGAATACCTATCTGTTCCGGAACAAACCGTCAAAACACTCATCCAACAAAACAAAATCCGCGCACTGTTTGACGGAGACCAGTATCTGATCAACAAAGAACAATTCAACACCCACCTGCGCCAACTCGACAAATACAAACAACTCGTCGAAGAAATCCTGAGCGAACCTATCCCCGAAGACCCCGACATCAAAGACGAGGACTAATGGCGATGCAGTGGTGCCGTGTTGCCAAGGTGGTGCCTGTCACCCTTCGTGTACAAATGCCCATGTCAGGTGGACAAATTGAATATTAGTAAAGTGTCCATCCCAGGTGGACAAAATAGGTGGTTTTGTGTTTTTGTGGTGCCTGTCACCATGGATTGTGAGGTGAGTTTATGTTGATACTGAAAAGGGTTTATGAGCCGTTTGATGAGTTAGATGGAAGCCGGATTTTGGTTGATCGGTTGTGGCCGCGGGGGATTTCGAAGGAGAATGCGCGGTTGTCGCATTGGTATAAGGAGATTGCGCCGAGCAGCGAGCTTCGGAAGTGGTTCTGTCATAAGCCAGAGCTTTTCGAGGCGTTTCGTGAGAGGTATTTGGAGGAGCTTCGTACGGATGTGCAGAAGGTTCAGTTGATTCAGCAATTACGTGAGATGGCTAAAAGGGGAACGGTTACGCTGCTTTATGGGGCAAAGGATGCTGTTTATAACCATGCGGTGGTTTTGTATGAAGAATTGAAGAGGATAACTGAAGAGTAAGCCCCTAATAAAAAAGAAGCTTAGCGCACTTTAACCACCGTTGCCTAAGCTTCTTTTTGTTAATTTGCTAGTCTCTACGAAAACGTCCCATTACCTCTAATGTTTGTGTAATGTTAACAAAGGCTTTGGGATCCATATTTTTTATCGTGTGTTTAGTTTCGTTCAATTCGAATTTTGTAATCACCGTCGTTAATACCTTCTTGGGTTTATGGGTATAAGCCCCTTCAGCATCCGTGATGGTAACTCCTCGAGAATGAAGTTTGATTAATGCATCACTTAATTCACTGTATTTTTCTGTCACAATGGTTAAGGTTAATTTATTTTGTGTTGTGTAGACCATATCAACGGCACGCCCTGCTACATAGATGGCAATAATGGTATATAAAGTGATATTCCAGCCAAAAATTAAACCAGAAATGCCCACCACTAAAAAGTTCATACACATATTTAAAAAGCCAACCTGCAAATTTCTCTTTTTAGCCATAATCAGGCTTACGATATCAGTGCCCCCAGTTGACCCGCCATAACGGATTAAAATCCCAACAGCAATTCCATATAGCGCTCCTCCAATAATGGATGAAAGTAAAATATCCGAACTTATTGCATGGATGGGAATAAATTTCATACTAAAAGATAAAACCATTACAGCATAGATGGTAAGAAGAACAAATTTCTTTCCCAAATATTTAAGCCCGCAAATAAATAATGGAATATTGATTAGTAAAACGATCCAACCGGTATTGATATGGGTAAAATGGTGAATTAAAAAGGCTATGCCCGTAACACCGCCCGATGTCAACTGATGTGGGATAAGAAATGTATTAAAAGCAAAACCGAATAACATAGAACAAAAACCAATGATGCCAATCTGTAAAATTAACCGCAGCAAGAAAAACACCTCTATCATTTTTTTCAACCTTTTTATTAAAACTCTCCTTTTAGTTTGAGTCAATATGTAAAAAGTTAATGATAGCAAATTGTCAAATTTTAAATAAAAAAACGCCCCATAAGTTGAGGCGCTTCATTAAGACAAAGGTCTATATAACATACAAAAATACACTAAAAAAATGAGCCAGGCTGCCAAGCAAGATAAAGATATGGAAGATCTCATGAAAACCTAAATGCTTAAATTCCAAGAACTTTGGCTTTGCCCCGTAAATTACCCCGCCAATGGTATAGAAGACCCCGCCTAACACTAATAAAAACAAACCAACAGGATTCATACTGCCTGAAAGCGGTGAGAAGACAAACACAATCATCCAGCCCATCGCGATATAGAGTGCGGTTGATATCCAGCGCGGACATTGAAACCAAACCATCTTAAATACAACCCCGCTAATCGCCACTCCAGCAATAATCGAAAACAGAATAGCACCCGTTTTTCCACTTAAACTAATAAAGCAGAAAGGGGTATAGGTGCCGGCAATCAATACAAAGATCATCGAGTGGTCGAGCCGTCGTAAAAAAGCAATGACCCTATCACGTGCAATAACCATATGGTAGGTGGCTGAGGCAGAATATAATAGAATCATACTAATTCCAAAAATAATCACGGCTGTGATTGCCATTGGTGTAGGTGTTGTGATAGCAGCTTTGATAACCATTGCCAGCAGTCCAACAAAAGACAAAATTGCTCCTGCTAAATGTGTTAAACCATTGATAGGTTCCCGAATATAACTATTCATAAAATTTGCCTCCTGACACACTATGTAGTTTTAATAACTACATATAATAATACATGTATTTCCTTATCTAGTCAATTGCTAAGTCTTTCTGTATAATAAAAATATCATGGAATTGAACGGAGTTTATTTATGGAAGATATCAAAAGAATCTTGAATGAGCTGGACTTGGAAGCCAATCTAACATTGGAGGATATGCCAAATATAGATTTATATATGGACCAAATCATTCAGTTATTTGAAAACAAGTTTTCTGGATCGAAACGGAACGAGGATGAAAAGGTCTTTACGAAAACGATGATTAATAACTATGCGAAGGGGAAATTACTTTTCCCAATTAAAAATAAAAAATATTCAAAGGAGCATCTGATCCTTATTAGTTTGATTTACCAGTTAAAGGGAGCTTTATCAATCAATGATATTAAAACAACTCTTGACGGGATAAATAAATGGGTCATCCATGACGAACTGGAATTAGATCCTTTTTATAATAGTTATTTGAATTTGACCCAAAAAAATGTAAAGAAATTTAATGAGGATCTCCCTCAACGAGTTCAAGAGGTAGAGGCAGAAATTTCTACCGGGATTGAAGGCAAATCACCCTATCTTGAGCAGGTCCTGATGATTTCCTCCCTTGTTCACATGAGTAATCTTTATCGAAAAGTTGCGGAAAAATTAGTAGACAGTATCGTGACCGAAAAAGAAACAAAGCGCCAAAAATAATGTAAGAGTTATAAATTATACAGCAAGGGAATGATTCTACATGACGGATATTTTTGAAAAAATCAAAGGGAAACTAATAGTGTCATGTCAGGCACTTCCTGAAGAGCCGTTGCACAGTCCTTTTATTATGGGGAGAATGGCCTTTGCGGCAATGCTTGGAGGAGCAGGCGGCATCCGTACGAATAGTGTAGAAGATATTCGGGAAATAAAGAAGATGGTTAAATTACCAATTATAGGTATAATCAAGCGAGAATATGATGGTTCTGATGTGTATATAACACCTACTCTCGTGGAAATTAATGACCTATATCTGGAGGGTGTTGATTTAATTGCTTTGGATGCAACCAAACGGGTCAGACCTGATGGAAGAACGATTGATGAGGTATTTCCAATGATAAGGGAGAAATATCGGGATCAAATTTTTATGGCAGATTGTTCAACCTATGAAGAAGCCATCAATGCCCATAACCTAGGTTTTGATTGTGTAGGCACTACTTTAAGTGGCTATACCGAATATACCAAAGGCAAGAGTCAGCCCGATTTTGAGATGATATCAAAATTAACAAAGGAAATGGAAATTCCGGTTATTGCCGAAGGAGGTATATGGTGTCCCGAGGACCTAAAAAGGGTGTTTGATCTCGGCGCTTATACTGCTGTTGTAGGCTCAGCAATTACTAGACCAATGGAGATTACAAGGAAATTCCTAAATGCCATTCAATAAAACTATAATTAAGGATAGGACATATGCCCATTCATACTACGTCCATTTCCTATCTCTATTAAGGGAGAGCAACCGAAAACGGAATGCTCTCCTTTAGTTTGCTACATGTTTTGAACTATTTTGCGTGTTCCTCTTGTGAGCATTGTATATGAATCCTTTCATTTCCCTTCCCTATATCAATCATCTTTTGCAGGGATTGGTCAGATTTTATATTTATTATTTGGATTGATTCTGCCTTATTCTCCCCGCCAAATACCTTAATGCCAACACTTGCTCTATGGAAATTCGAAATCGAAACATTACTCAAAACGACATCTCTCGCCCGATATTGGATGGCAGCTATTGGATTGCCTTTGAAGTCATAATGAGAATCACCAATCATGCTCAAATGGTTTATTACAACGTTTTTGTAGGCGGAAACGACCAAACTGCGGGGCGTGGATTCCTGATAAAGATCTGTAAAAACAGGAGCAAACGATACCAGATTCATCGCCATAATGTTAAAGGCCGATTTTGATTCCGGGTCCGTTCTTTTATGGTGACCGATGTGGCGAAAGTTAAAGGAACGGTTATCATTCACAGAAATATGCCCAATAATTATCACATTGGAGGCGGCGGAGGAATTTTCATGGGCCTTTATTTCAACCCCGCCAAAGCACTTAGCAGACGAATTATTAACAAGCATAACGTTTCTAGAACCATCATCGATTTCTATCCCGTTGGAGTTAGAAAAGCCTTTTCGGTGGGCTCGACCGCTAGGGTCACACATGTGAGAATTGGTAATGAAGATGTAATCACTATGGTGAGTGGTAATGCCATCATCGCCAAAACCATATCCCGTTAACTGATCGAACCAGACATATTTACTGCTGCCCCGGGCTCGAAAGCCATCACCTGCATAATTGTACTGCGTCGATGAAATATCAAAGCAGTGCAGCCCCGGATTAATTGCTTCAACGTCCTTAACCCAGCCATACGTTACATTAGCAAAGGTTAAGCAGCTCGAATGGTTTCCAAAAGTGCTGGTTTTTTTTACGTTTCCAAGCCGCTCAACATTCCAATCCAAACTAAGACTATGAATGAAGATATGGTGATTACCCTTCCAATGGTGGGCATTGGTGACTAATCTTTGGGATTTTGCTGCATCCTCATGCAGTTTAATCGTAGTAAGGCCTTTACCAGCTCCAGAAAGAATGGACCAAGAAGGCATTTGAATCCCTTTTGTCACAAAGACCCCTTCAGGAACCAAAACTTTCACTCTGCCATTGCCAAGTGCTTTTTTAAAAGCCCCTGTACAATCGGTTCTTCCGTCACCCACAGCCCCATAGTCCGTCACATGGACCTCAGGCAAGCAAATTTCTGTTAGCCGAATGAATTCCTGATCGAGCACGACCTTCCAATCGGGGCAGGGATTTCCCGCTGTATCAAAAACAATCCGTGTCGGTTTTAACACATGTGAATGTTTCGAAAATAGGCGAAATACACTTTCCGTGATTGTATGGGGAGTCGATTTTCCCTTACCATTTGGAGGAGATCTTTTACAGTATTTTTGAAAAAGCTCTTCCGTTTCTTCGATTATCTCGCTGATATTCAGACATTCTCCCCTAATTGTGTTCACAAGCTCGGCATTTTTTCGAGGGTCATGGTTCTTGTCCAGTTTGATCATTCGATTCACCCCAAGAAATTCCTATTAGATGTATTATATCCTGAAATGCCCTTGAGAAAGAAAATTATAGGTTGTTTTTTTGGAGGGAAAATTCCTGTATGAGAAGGCTTTTTTATTTTTGAATATTTAATGAATGATTGAACTTTCACATAGGGAAGTAATCCCATTTGGGATACGATAACATTAACAAATCTTTTTAAAAGGGGGGAAATCATCATGAAATACAAACAACCAATAGGCATACTGACATTGTTCATTTCTCTATTTTCAATTTTGACTACCTCTGTTGGAATCTTTTCTAATCAGGGACCGGGTGAGTACAAATTTCAATCAATTTATGGAGAAACGATCAGTATTTACGGGAAGGGACTTTATCAGCATGATTCCGCTTCCATGGCCTTGCAAGCCATTGCTCAGGATTATGTTACCTTGTTTCTAGGAGTTCCATTACTGCTTATTTCACTGTATTTTTCTAAGAAAGACTTTTTAAAGGGGAGGCTGATATTAACAGGTACCTTAGGCTATTTTTTATATACCTACGTTTCTTACTCATTTCTTTCCATGTACAATAGGTTCTTTTTAGTATATGTTCTTTTGATGTCATTGAGTTTCTTTGCCTTTACCCTTTCTATCATGTCATTCAATATCCCAAGATTACCAGAGTATTTTCATGAAAAGCTGCCTAGAGGATTAATAGGTGCGGTTTTGATTTTTGTGTCTACTGCATTTGGAATCCTATGGATGGGAAAAATCGCTCCGTCACTAAGTAACGGGAACCCTCCAGTTGGTATCGAACATTACACCACAATGGTCATACAGGCTCTGGACCTTGGTTTCATCATACCAATCGGACTTCTTGCAGGCATCCTACTCATCAAACGAAAACCCTTCGGCTACCTGCTTGCATCCATCATCACCATCAAGTTAATCACATTACTAACAGCCCTAACAGCCATGATCCTACTTCAAATCCTAGCCGGAATCAAAGTCGGACTACCCATGCTCATCATTACCCTATTCTTCAATATCATCGTGATCTATTGTTTGTACTTAATTATGGTGAATATAAGAGAAAAGGTGACAGGCACCATTGGAGGACAAATGTCCGTGTGAGGTGGACAATATTCGTAACGCTTTGATTTGAAGAACGCAAATTAAAAAAGCCTTTCCGCTGGGAACTGGAAGGGCTTTTTGCTCAGTTGTTCACATATTATTTAAAATGGAATGCTTATATCATGAATCCTGCGATAAGTAGGGCCAATGGGAATAGGGCTGTAAAGAGAAGCCGTGATGTGCTGACTTGGCCGTATAGGACGACGGTGCCGAGTTGTTTGTCCCAGGAAGAAAATCCGTGCTTTTTAAGGTCTGTGTAAGAGAATAGAAAGCAGATAAAATTAATGATAGGGACTCCAAATCCCATGCCGGCAGCAGTGACAAAAATACTTCTCTTCAAAGCAATTAAGAAATCCATTGGTTCACCATTTACCGTTTTTACTTTGGCGTTTAAAAGTGACTTACCCAATGTGTTTCCGAAAATGGATAAAATGACTGCCTCAACCAAAATATAAAGAACCAAGCTAAGCATAAAAATAAAAATGGCTGATGAATGGAATACAAAGGCAGGTGAAAAAATGGAAACAAATGTAATCAGGATGAATGAAAATAATGATAGATCAAATAACCGCGCTAGATAGCGAACTAATGGCTGAGCTGTGGGATATGTATCCTTTTCTGTTTCTTTCCAGTCATTAGTTAAATTATTTGGAATTTTCTGTCCATAATCCGTAAAAATAGACTCATTTAATACATCCACGGTTTTCGCCATTTGCCAGCATTCCATATCTTTATGCCAAACATAGCTGTCCCTAGTTAAAATTTGTTGCTCAAACAATTTTTTTAATTCAAATAAGCCAACAGGGCCTTGTTGTTGATGGTCTTTGACGAAAAACCAAACAATTCCTTCCGCTGGTTCCATAGTAATTCCCCCAATCAGCTAAATTATAGCATGATGAAAAGGTACTATTTTTCGAATTTTTTTTGAACATTTTCTTACAATTCCTAAATAAAGGATATTTAGTCTTGAAAAAATAAATACTAACTAACAAATGTTCGGAGGTGGTAACCGTGGAACAACAGGATTTTAAAGATATTTACGAACAATACAAGCAGCAAGGGGAGCAACAGGCTAAAATGGAGTCCACCCATGAGAGTAATGATGGAAGAGAAGAGTTTGTCGCAGTCAAGAAAAATGACGATGGTGATATTATTGCCTTTAAAACAAACACTGGAAGGGAACTGGATTATATTACGGCACTGAATGAAGCAAAAGCAGGGAAGATTGCCCATATTGATGTCTTCCACAAATATGGGAGAGACATCATCCGCAGTGAGCCGGATGGGATTAAAGATAATAACTTGGATCAATTGCCGGAGTTTTAATCAACAAAAATGAGCTTGGTGCCTTCCAAGCTCATTTTTCCATTTTATTGATGTGACAATTCATATTGCTTAATTTGTTCTTCGTACTTTAATGTAACCCCAATTTCATCCCAACCATTTAACAGCATTTCTTTCGGATAGGGGGCAATGTCGAAGTGAACTTCAAACCCATCATTGTCAAACACCCGCTGTTCCTCAAGATTGACTGTTAGCGAATATCCTTCTAATGCAGCCTTTTTCATGATTGTTTGAACGGCTTCCTCACTGGCTTGAATCGCAAGAATCCCATTTTTAACGCAATTATTTTTAAAAATATCAGCGTAACTAGGAGCAATGATGACCTTGAATCCAAAATCCTGAACGGCCCATGGAGCATGCTCACGAGATGAACCGCAGCCGAAGTTCTCTCCAGCTACCAAAATGGAGGCACCCTTGTATTGTGGTTGGTTTAACGGAAAATCAGGACGCAGATTTCCGTTGTCATCGAAACGCCAGTTATAAAATAAAAATTGTCCAAAGCCACTCCGCTCAATTCGTTTTAAAAATTGCTTTGGAATGATTTGGTCAGTATCAATATTGGTACGATTGATCGGGCAAACCACACCTTGATGAATACGTAACGGTTCCATGATTACCTTACCTCCTGCGCAGTGAATTGACGAACATCAACAAAGTGCCCCATAACCGCAGCGGCTGCCGCCATTTCTGGGCTGACTAAATGGGTACGTGCGCCTTTTCCTTGACGTCCTTCAAAATTTCGATTGGATGTAGAAGCACAGCGTTCCCCGGAAGGAATAATATCGTCATTCATTCCTAGACACATACTGCAACCCGCATCGCGCCATTCAAAGCCAGCTTCCGTAAAGACTTGATCCAAACCTTCTTTTTCAGCCGCCAATTTGACGCTAAAGGAACCAGGGACAACAATGGCTGTCACGGATGGGTTCACCTTACGACCCCGGATTACCTCAGCTGCTTTTCGTAAATCGCTTAAGCGGGAATTGGTACAGGAACCAATAAATACATGGTCAATTTTTACACTTGAGATAGGCTGTCCAGCTTCAAGACCCATATATTCAAGAGCCCGTTGAATTTCTTCCTGTTCGCTTTGTTTTTCCACATCTCCAGGGCTTGGAACATTTGCCGTAACAGTGATACACATACCAGGATTAGTTCCCCAGGTAACCTGAGGCTCCACCTCGGCAGCATCAATTTCAAGCACGGTGTCGTAAGCAGCTCCATCATCTGTTGCTAGAGCCTTCCAGCGGGAAACAGCAGCTTCGAACTCTTCACCAGTTGGTACATAGCGCCTTCCTTTTAAATAAGTGAAGGTGGTTTCATCAGGAGAAATTAATCCTGCTCTTGCACCGCCCTCAATGGACATATTGCAGACTGTCATCCGTTCTTCCATAGACAAAGCACGAATCGCTTCACCAGTGTATTCAATAACATAACCAGTGCCGAACTTAACCCCGTATTTCCCGATAATGGCAAGAATTAAATCCTTTGCGGTAACTCCAGTACCAAGATGCCCATTTACCTTCACATTTAAAGTTTTGGGAGGGGCTTGCCAAAGAGTTTGTGTCGCAAGAACATGTTCTACTTCGCTCGTTCCGATTCCGAAGGCTAAAGCTCCAAATGCCCCATGTGTTGAGGTATGGCTATCACCGCAGACGATGGTTTTACCCGGTTGGGTAAGTCCAAGCTCCGGCCCGATAACATGGACAATTCCGTTGTCAGGATGGTTAATGTCAGCAAGAGTGACGCCAAATTCCTGACAGTTTTGTTTTAATGTATCCATTTGGATTTTGGAAATAGGGTCTTTGATAATATGACGTTCGCGGGTAGGGACATTATGGTCCATCGTTGCATAAGTCAGATCTGGTCGGCGGACGCGGCGACCATTAATCCGTAATCCCTCAAAGGCTTGAGGAGAGGTTACTTCATGAACAAGATGAAGATCAATATAAAGCAAATCGGGTTTACCTTGTTCCTGATGAACAACATGCTGTTCCCAAATTTTTTGAACGATATTTTTTGGAGTTTGCATAGCTACCTTCCTCACTTCTAAAAATTTTTTGATAAAAGTAGGGGTAAACCGCCATAACCGGGACAGTTTACCCATTAAGAAATATTAAAAATAACAACTGGCGATGCACTTAGAAGCATTTTGTGTTCGGATAAAATCGATAATCAATTGAGTCATTTCTGCTGTTCCAACAGGGCGTCCGTTAGGGATTTGAAGGTCAGCTGTACAATAGCCGCCATCTAATACAGCCTGCACGGCGTCCTCAATGATTTTCGCTTCATCTTCCAATTGGAAGGAATACCGTAGCATCATTGCTGTTGATAAAATCATGGCAACTGGGTTGGCAATGCCTTTTCCGGCAATATCAGGTGCGGAACCATGAACAGGTTCGTATAAACCGACCCCAGATTCATTTAAACTGGCAGAAGGGAGCATGCCTAAAGAGCCAGTTAAAACGGATGCTTCGTCACTTAAAATATCACCAAACATATTCTCTGTTACAATAACGTCAAAGTGAGAAGGATTCGTAATCAACTTCATGGCAGCTGCATCTACTAGCACATGCTCAACGGCAACATCCGGATATTGGGCCTTTTTCTCCTCAACAACTTCACGCCATACCTTACTTGATTCAAGCACGTTGGCTTTATCAACGGAGGTCAGACGGCCACGTCGGCCTTTGGCAGCTTCGAAAGCCTTATCCACAATTCTTTCAATCTCTTTTCTTGTGTAAGCAAGAGTGTCGACAACCACTTGACCGTTATCGCGGCGTTCACTAGGTTGACCGAAATAAAGTCCACCAGTTAGTTCACGAACAATAAGGAGGTCGCTGCCCTTCACGATTTCTTCTTTAAGAGGCGATGCGTGGAGCAAGTTCTTGAAGCCTTTAATCGGTCTTAGGTTTGCATATAGATCTAGCGCCTTTCTGATTCCAAGGAGCCCCCGCTCAGGACGAAGATGGGATGGATTTTGATCCCATTTTGGTCCACCAACAGCTCCTAGTAAGACGGCATCGGCTTGCTTACAGGCATCCACTGTCGTTTCCGGCAGAGGAGTGCCGTGAGCATCAATGGCTGCTCCTCCGATATCATGGGTCTCAAAGCTAAAGGTGTGATTATACTCTTCAGCAATTGCTTTTAATACTTCCTTAGCTGAATTCATAACTTCCTTGCCGATACCATCGCCGGGAAGTAAAACAATACGTTTTTTCATGAGAGCAACCTCCTTATTATTTTGAAAAAATAGAGTGGGTGACAAGGGAGCGTGCTATGCTCCCTTGTCATTTAGAGACTTATAGAGTAGCAGCAGCAACTGCTTTTTGATTGAAAAATACTCGGTTGACAGCATTGATAAAGGCTTTTGCTGATGCTTCAAGAACATCTTGTGCAGAGCCACGGCCACTAACATTAACCCCATTTACATTCATTTTCACATGAACCTCGGCAAGGGCATCCCGGCCTCGGCCAACAGAACTTAAATTAAAATCGGATAGATGAATTTCTTCTTTAACAAGGGCTTCTAATGTGTTATATAAAGCTTCAACACTACCGCCTCCAGTACGAGCTGTTTCTACACGCACACCCTCTGGCGTCGTTAGAGCCACTGTTGCAGTAGGCAAGTTTGCTGAACCATATTGGACCTGGAAGGCCACTAATTCATATTTTTTCACATCGATGGATGCGGTTTGAATATCGGTTAAAATCGTGAATAAATCCTCGTCGGTGACTTCTTTTTTGCGATCAGTTAATTGTTTAAAAGATTGGAAGGCTTCATTAAGTTTTTCAGATGAAAGCGAGAAGCCCATTTGCTCGATTTTATCCTTGAAGGCATGGCGTCCAGAATGTTTTCCCAAGACAAGGTCATTTGAATTGACGCCGACTAATTCAGGTGTAATGATTTCATAGGTTAAGGCATTTTTTAATACGCCATCCTGATGAATTCCTGATTCGTGGGCGAAGGCATTCTTTCCGACTACTGCCTTATTCGGAGGAACTTTCATACCTGTAAAGCGGCTGACTAAATCACTGGTCCGTTTGATTTCTTTTAAGACAAGGTTAGTCGTGTATGGATACTTATCTTTACGAATATTTAAGGCGACAGCAATTTCCTCTAATGAGGCGTTACCTGCACGCTCACCAATTCCGTTTATTGTTCCTTCCACTTGGGTAACTCCATTCTCAATTGCTGCAAGAGAGTTGGCAACAGCCATCCCCAAGTCATCATGACAGTGACAGGAGAGAGCGGCTTTATGGATATTCGGAACATTTTCACGAATATAGCGGAACATTTTTCCATATTCTTCAGGGGTCGTGTAACCGACTGTATCAGGAAGATTGATGACGGTTGCTCCAGCATCAATCACTTTTGTAATGATTTGCACCAGAAAATCGAGATCAGAACGGGAAGCATCTTCTGCTGACCATTCAATATGAGGAAATCTCTTTTTCGCGTAAGACACCATATCTACTGCTGTCTGCATGACTTCCTCAGGTGTTTTCATCAATTTGTATTGCATATGAATAGGGGAGGTGGCGATAAATACATGCAATCTTGGTTCAGCTGCATCTTTTAATGCATCCCACGCAATGTCTATGTCAGATTTCGTTGCACGTGCCAGACCTGTCACGGAAGAGTGCTTGATTGCTCGGGCAATCGCTCTTACTGCTTCAAAATCTCCTTGAGAGGAAGCCGGGAAGCCGGCCTCCATGATGTCAACGCCAAACCGTTCGAGCTGCTTGGCTATTTCCATTTTTTCAAGCTGGTTTAAATTTACACCAGGGGATTGCTCGCCATCGCGTAAGGTTGTATCAAAGATGTTAATTTGAACCATGAACCACCACTTCCTTCTTCTTGTTAACTGGGTTTTTAATAAACGGCATTAATGCACGAAGCTCGCGGCCTACTTGTTCAATCAAATGCTCATTTTCACTGCGGTTGATTGCGTTAAATTGTGGGCGATTTGCTTGGTTTTCTAAAATCCAGCCTTTAGCAAATGCACCAGTTTGAATATCTTTTAATACTTCTTTCATGCGCGCTTTTGTATCTTCGTTTACAACGCGTGGTCCGGAAACGAAATCGCCCCATTGTGCTGTATCAGAGATGGAGTAGCGCATGTTAGCCAAGCCTCCTTCGTATAGAAGGTCAACGATTAATTTCAATTCATGTAAACACTCGAAATAAGCAACTTCAGGCTGATAACCGGCTTCCACAAGAGTTTCGAAACCTGCTTTGATAAGTGCTGTAGCACCACCACAAAGAACGGCTTGCTCTCCGAAAAGATCGGTTTCAGTTTCTTCTTGGAACGTTGTTTCCAATACACCAGCGCGTGCAGATCCGATTCCTTTTGCATAGGCTAATGCCAATTCACGTGCCTGACCTGTGTAATCTTGATAAACGGCATATAGAGCAGGAACCCCAGCACCCTCTGTATAAGTACGGCGAACTAGATGTCCTGGTCCTTTTGGCGCAACAAGGAATACGTCAACATCAGCTGGAGGAACAATTTGGGTAAAATGAACGTTAAAGCCATGGGCGAAAACTAGAGCATTACCGGGCTGTAAATTTGGTTTAATGCTTTCTTCGTAAACTTTTGGTTGCATTTCATCCGGAAGAAGGACCATTACGACGTCAGCTGCAGCAGTTGCTTCTGCAACGGAACGTACATCTACGCCATCTTCTACTGCTTTATCCCATGATTTACCGCCACGAAGACCAACAACTACATCAAAGCCGCTTTCTTTAAGGTTTAGTGCATGAGCATGACCTTGTGAACCGTATCCAATGACTGCAATCTTCTTACCTTGTAAAACCTCTTCTTGAATATCTCCGTTATAAAGTACTTTTACCATTATGAATCATCCTTTCAGAATAAATAGTTATTTTAGTAGAGTATAAGTTGCTAAATCACTAACTTGAGGCTGATGACCCCGTAGAAAAGCTGTTAATCCTGTTCGGGCAATTTC
>NZ_JBALNY010000075.1:0-1269 GCF_036962145.1 Bacillus sp. JJ1764
TCATTACAGGAATGCTGCTTCGTTACTTCAATACAGTTCAACAAAAAGAAGCGTTAATCCTTTTTGGATCAACGCCCCCGTTACTTTAAGTACATTCTTTCACAATCTAGTGTACTTAGTAACCATTTTGAAGTTCTGTTTACTCCCACTAAAAAAAGGCCGTCAAAAGACGAACCTTTTATTTAACTTTTCTAAAGCCACTTTTCTGTTGTAATTTATCATAATTACAAACCTTTTAATAACCAATTTATTAGTATACCAAATACAGCAATAATCATAAATATATTCCCAAGAAACTCGAAAATTTGCTTTGATTTAAAACTGGAACGTAAATTGACCGTAAATGAAAACAATAATACCAAGGGTATCCAAATCCTACTGGATTCTTGTTTTATATTAAACTTAAACGTAATAATCACTACAAGTAATGATAATGCTACCCAAAAGTAAATTTTCCTATCTGTTTTCCAGTTTTTATCTACCATAAATAAAGCCACCCTTTTTGAGGAAAAATTTTTCAGATACTTGACCTTTCAAATATAAATATTCTTCTATTGGGTCAAATAATCCTTCTAGCACTAAACTTCTCCGTTAGTTCAACAAGAAAAAAGACCGCCGTAGCGATCACTATGTTAACTCTTGCCCCGTTAGCCATCCATGAAGCGCAAAATCAGCGCTTCACCACAGAGAATGAAAATGGTAAGGAAGTGTCAATACTGATTCTGATTTTGATCCAGTCAACCAATTCATAGACTTATTAATTAACGCTCTCCTCTTTTTTTTTAACGATTGAGCAGAGTCTTCTTAAGTATTGTCATTTTACTAATCTTGAGGAAACTTATTTTCATGGTAGTTGAGTAAGAAAAATTATAATAACTTGGACATAAAATACTCATTATAAAATTCATCATCAATCACCAGTGAATTTCTTTTTATACCTTCTATCTCAAATCCACTTTTCTTGTATAAAGCGACTCCTGCTTCATTTTGAGTAACAACTGTAAGTTCTAATCTTGAAATATTAGAATTTATTGCCCACTTTTCTAACTGTTGAAATAAACTTGTTCCTATACCACGCCCTCTGTATTCTTCTAAAATACCAATAACAAGATATGCAGAGTGCTTTGTTCTCTTTACACTACCGCCAATGGCTATCAAATAGCCAACCAACTTTCCCTTTTCTTGTTCTGCAACAAATATTGTTGAATTACTTTGCTGTTTGATGTGCTCTAATAGTTTACGCTGTTGTTCAGTAGTAGTTTTTCTTTC
>NZ_JBALNY010000076.1:0-11073 GCF_036962145.1 Bacillus sp. JJ1764
GTAGGACGTTGCCGGGCAGCTAAAGATCAACCAGTTTAAGGTTGGTCTTTTTTTGTGGTATAGGAAATTATAAAAATTTTAAGTGTGGATAATTTGAAAGTTTATCTGACTGGTGAAAAGCTGCTCCTTTATATATTTCAAGTTTCGATCGATCTAAATTTTTATTCATCCTTAAACAATGAAAAAAAAGAACCCGAATAGAGTTCTTCAACTTTTTATATTATATTTTTCAGTATCATCTTCATCATACTCTTTATACAAATCACTATTAGAAAACCAATTAATACTCTTTGAGAATATATTGCTCATTCCTTACGGATTTGTTGATGTAATCTTGCTTGTTCTTCTCAAAGAATAAAGGTTTATCTTTAAATAAGGATTAACCCAACAGTAATAAAGTATTAACAATGAATTAAGTTATGCTAAATTGGCTTGTAAGAATATTCAATTTATCCATCTTTTTGTCCTGAAACTTCTTTCTTCTTCTTTTCTAAAGAAGATATAAAAGTAATTAGTGAAATGAATGCTCCCATAAAACCACTAAGCAATCCACTAATACCATTTCCTACAGCGTTCCCAATCTCCGAACTAGGAAAAGGAACAACATAATAATTCATCACAAAGCTGACTATGAGACCCATAATGCCACTCAATACTCCGTTTTTAAGTGCTATTTGCGTTTTCACCTTTTATCCTCCTAAAATAATTGCTGTACCAATAAGAATAGTACTGGAATTGTTATATCAATGCCAAAAGCTACACTGATGATCTGAACTAATGAAGAGTGAACACTCCTAGATTAAGGCAACATAGGATGGTACAATCCAAAGGTTTCTATATGTGCCAATAATATTATGAGCATTTTTACATTAAAGGTGAAAAAATACTGTACCAATATGGAGTGTTCCCTCTACAACGGTCATGTCTCGTTTCGCAAATATTTATTCCTAAAATCCAATCAACAGCAAATCATACTAATTTTTATTTTTCTCGTTCGTATACGATGGCTCCATCTACCATTGTCATATCAACCTGAGCATATTTTATTTCCATTGGATCAATAGCGAATAAATTCCGATCAAGAACAATGATATCAGCCAGTTTACCAGGTTCGAGTGTACCAAGTTGTGAATCAAATGTTACTGCATATGCAGCATCTCGCGTATGTGCAATAAGCGCTTCGGAAAGTGTAATCGCATGTTCCTTATAAACTCCCTCTGCAGTCTCACCTAAATACGGAGTAGAACGAGTAACCGCTCCATGAATGCTCAAGATTGGGTTCGGAGAAAAGGACGCAGGAAAATCTGTACTTAAAGCGAGTTTCGCTCCAGCTTCGAGAATTTCTCTGAAGGGCCAAGTGAAAGATGTCCTTTCGTCACCAAGGCATACATTATATGCACCTGTGCTTAATCCTAAGAAAGTATGCTGCGGCTGAACGCTTGCCAGAACATTTAAACGGGCCATGCGCATAATATCCTTCTCTTTAATTGTTTCAGCATGCTCAATCGAATGATGCAAACCTTTTGCTCCAAGTACTTTCTGTGCATTTTCGTAGGCATTAAGGGCTACTGTAACCGCTTTATCGCCAATAGTGTGTAATTTAACTGCAAAACCTTCGCGCTCAGCTGCAAGCACAAATTCATTGATTTCTTCCTGCGTCCATGTTAATGTGCCATAGCAGTCTGGTTCATCTGCATAAGGTTCACTGAGACATGCTGTGTGCACCTCAACTACTCCATCCAAGAACTGCTTAAGTCCAGCTATCCTCAAACGGTCAGAATGATAGTGTTTGTCTAATTTTTTTGCATCATCCAGTTTTGTAATATCAGGAAACATGCTGATACGGCAAGTGAGATCGCCTTCTGTTTCAATTTCATGCATTGTTTTATGAGCATTGATCACGCTAGGATGTACGTCTGTTGCAGCTGTTATTCCTAACTTTCGGAAATTACTAAGACAATTTAATAACGATGATTTAATCGAACATTCGTTGAACATCAAATCATTCAGAGGGGAAATTGCTTCAAATTCAGAAAGAATGCCATTTGGCTCACCATTTTCATCATGACCTATTTCTCCACTTTTAGGCTGTGGTGTATTGCGTGTAATACCAGCCTTATCAAGTGCAATACTATTGCACCAGACCGTATGGCAATCGAATGTGTTGAGGAAAACAGGCCTGTCAAGTCCAAGCGCATCAAGTGTTTTCTTCGATGGCAATTGTGGATTATCCCACATTGGAAGGTACCATCCCCATCCAAAGATCCATTGATTATCGGGGTTTTCCTTTGCAAATTTTGCCACAAGTTCAACGCATTCTTCCTCACTCTTACAGTCTATTAAGTTTATACAAAAGTTTGGATCAGTTTGAACAGCCCCTTGTGGAAAATGCATATGCGCATCGTTAAATCCTGGCATAAGCAATTTATCCCCAAAATCAATTATTTGTGTATTTTCTCCACAAAGTTCATTTAACTCTTCCATTCGACCTATAGCAACAATTCGGTTGTCTTTGACAGCTACGGCTCCTGAAATAGGTTCTTTTTCTGTTGCAGTAAAAATTGTATTACTTTTAAGAATATAATTTACATCGTTCATTTGTATCCCTCCATAATATGTTTTTACTTTTCCAACATTGAGAGTTCTTCATAATTACGGTAAAATCGTTAAATCTTTTTTGAAGCAAGTTTTTCTAAGCAGGAGTCTTTTCAGCTGTCGATGTTGCAGGTTTTCCCTTTCGTCCAAGTTCAGGAATAAAAAAGTAACAGATGACTGCTAAAAGGAAAATAACACTCTCAATTCCAAGATTAAGTGCATAATTATCTTTAACTATTGAAGAAATGACAATTGGGATGAAATATGACATAAGCAATGAAACAGTACCAAGGATTCCCCCCGCACTTCCTGCATATTTATCTCCAATTTCAGGCAACAGAAATGGTAATGCCTGCGTGGTTGGTCCTTGGACCGCAGTAAAGAAGCCGTTTAGTATTAGGACAATCCACATCACTATTCCGGCTGGGGAATACCAATTATAGAACATAATCGCTGCTCCGATTATGGTAGTAACAATTAAGAATGGTTTATATTTTCCTAGTTTATTGCAGACGATAGGACCTATAATTGATCCCAAAAAACTGCCGACAGTAATGATAGCTGCCATAGTTCCGGCTAAAGAGGCATTCACTCCATGTGCAAAAGTAAGAGCCTGTGGTAAAATACCTGCATAAGCGGTACTTGATGCAAGACCAAAGCCAGCAGCTATAGAGATGATCCATGTATTTTTACTTTTTGCTGTATGCTTTAAATACTTAACAACAGGTTCAGGCTTAGGCAGAGACATTCCTTCTGGACAATCCTTAACGAAAGCTATCCAGAGTACACTTCCTATAAGCAAAGCGACAGAAGAAGCTATATATGCGGAATTAACCGATGGGAACAAAGTGCCTGTCATTTGTGAAACAACGATGCCCATGCAAGCTGCAGCAAAGAAATAACCTATTGCTTTTTCTGTTTCCTCCTGGAACCATATACCTAAAATCTTAATGAGGTTTGCATTAAGAATAGAAATGAATATGCCACAGGCCAGTAGCATCAACATCATAAGTGCAAAATTGGTAGCAATGATACGTCCAAAAGCTCCAATGACGGAAATAATACAGCCAACACTAACAACTTTTTTAGCTCCGATACGGTCTCCAAGTGCACCACTGGGGATGCTAAAAAAAACAGCTACAAGCATTGGAGCTAAAAGCAGGCTTGAAAACTCTGCAGTTGAAAGATTAAGAGCAGGCATGATTACATATGCAAGAGCAGAGATCTGAAATTGGATGTAATTACTGATAAAGGCTAATAGGCAGACAATAGCCACTATAACGAAACGATAAGCAGGAAGTTTCTTCATATTACTTTCACCTCTTAAATTATTTACATTTGAGATCAAATGATGAAATGCTTCAATCTTTCAATCCTTCATTAATTTGGAAAGTAATAATAGGATTTTCTGTGCAAAGTTTGTTTAAACTAAATATCATTTTCCTCTCCTTTCAAATTCTTCTAAACCCTCTTACTTTCCAAACTGCAATTGAAATATAACAAAATCGTAAAATACAAACCATCAACTTTAGGTATAAAATGTTATAATCCTAGGTATGAAAATCCTATAACTTTAGATAGAGTTTTCATAAAGTGGCTAAAACATGGGTTTTATCATTACAATTTTTTAAAAAAAGGGTACAATAAGATTTAATGAAAGCGGTTAATTTTTTGATGTATACACGACAGAAAGGGGAAATATATGATGGAAAGTTTGCTGTTTATTTATGCATATGATGTCGTTTTTTTGCTTCTTTATATGTATGTTTTCTGTTCGTGTCTATACATTCATAAGGTCACGAAGAATAGGATTTTTAAATTGCTTCAGGCACTTTTTGGTGTGTTTATCGCTGAGTCAATATTTTGTTTTGTTATTGATCCCGGTTTCGTGCCCTTTAGTTACTCAGGGAATCATCATGCTGAATATTACTTGTACTATATCTTACCTGAGACAATACTTTTTGGAATATCTGCCTACTTATACGTACTTATCATGTTTGAGCTGCTGCAAAAGAAGCCTCGTATTCGTGGATTTATTCCGGTAATTGCGGCATTACTAATTATCTGGTGTACACAATTCATCCCTTCTTTTTCGATTGCTAACTTGTTATTTAATGCAGCGCGCTCGTTTTGCATTTTATTGATTTGCTTGATTTATTTCTATTACATGCATCAAATTAAGAAATCTCCGGAAGAATATAAATTGATTTGCGCATATAAAAATAGCATTTGGTTTGTTTTTTTTAGTATGTGTGTCGCCTTTATGGCAGACACAATATTTGCTAATTGGTTCTCATTATTTTATCAACATTATCTTCCTACCTTTCAGAGAATAAATATATTTGTAGATCTATACTCAGTTATACTTTCATTCATCGTTATCTGGTACTGTCAGCGGATTAATTATGCATATAAGAGTCATTTTATACAAGAAGTATGTACAGATTCGTCTCATGACAGCTCCACACTGCAGGAGTCCAATCAGTCCTACTTGAATAATCAGTTAGAAATGCTAACAAGTAAGTATGGAATTACTAAACGTGAGAAGGAGGTTCTCCAGTTTGTTCTGAGGGGGGCAAGTAACCAGGAAATTGCTGATGAACTATGTATCACCATCGGTACCGTTAAAACACATATTCATAACATTTACCAGAAGCTAAATATTACGAAGCGTAGCCAGCTAATGGGGAATATAATGTTAATGCCTAAAGAATAGGATATAAAACACAATCTCTTGTTTGAATCATATTGCCAAGGAGATACTACTTAAATTGTAGATCTCCTTGGTGATTTTTTTTGATTATTCGTCTGTGAAATTTTCACAAAAGGATAAATGTGACCTTCATCTTGAAGACCATACTCGATTTTTCTGTTATTTCATGTGTAGTATATCTAATTGTGATAATTCTCTAATTTTATATATTCTTCCGCTAGATTTAAAAAGGCAAGTGCTGGATCTGATAAGGTTTCTGCCTTTAGATAAGCGATAACGACATTATTTTTATACGGAGGGGTGCCAATCGTATAAAAATTAGATTTAGTAGGCAAGTTATTTTCCTTTATACTATCCGGTATAATTGTTAATCCGATGCCACTATTTGATAATTTAAAGGCATTTTCAACATTCAACGTTTCTAATAATATTTCTGGGAAAAAATGATACATCTTAAAAATTTCATCTGTCACTTGCCTTAATCCAAGTGAGGGGTGTAATAAAATAAATGATTCTTTATTGAGCGTTTGATAATTAAAGGGAAAAGGAGTAATCTTTGTTTGTTTTTCGTTGTATAATCTATGTCCATTCGGAATCACGAGTAACATTGTTTCTTGATATAATTTTTTAAAAGAAATCGATGAATTTGTAACAGGATACTTTGCGGGTAATAAAGTTAAAGAAATATCGACTTTTCTTTGTTCTAATAATAATTCAATTCCTTTAGCTGATTCCTCAACTAATTCAATTTTGATTCCAGGGTATGCTGACATATATTTTGGCAGTAATTTATGAAGGGTTTGGGAACCTAATATTGAATTAATTCCCAATCTTAAACGTCCTTTTTTCTTTTGCGAAATGGCTTGCATTTCTCTCTCTAAATCTAAATATAATAATTCCGCACGATTTAAATAGTCTAAAAAACGTTCCCCTGCGTAAGTAAGTGTAATAGGTGATTGATCACGATTAATTAATTTTACTCCAAATTCCTCTTCAGCCTCTTTCACTTTTCGGCTTAAATATGGCTGCGAAATGAATAATGCTTTCGCAGCTTGAGAGATATTCCCATATTGAATAATGGATTTTAAATAAGAAGATAGTATATTTTTTTTCATAGATATTCCCCTTTAGTTATGATTACTATAACTTTTTAATTATACATAACTCTCTTCAATTATGCATATTTTTCACAAAAATATTCGTATTGTTCGAAATTTGTAGGCGTTTTTTATTGTTTTATCCATTTTACATTACTAAATCATTATAAGAGGAATGTATATATAAGTATTTTTCAGAAATAGGGAACCATGAAATAATTAGCTTGTAAGAAAATTATAACAGGAATTAGTCGACGATTTTTGTTAAAAGAATAGATCTCAAGATTGGTTCATTTTAATAGTAGGTAGGAGGTTCAATATGAACAAGGTCGTTTCTCTTGAAGAAGCATTGTCAGTCGTTAAGAATGGCCAAGTTATTATGGTAGGTGGGTTTGCCGGTACAGGTTCAGCAGAAAAAATTATTGATGGTTTAGTTGAAAAGGGGATAAAAAACTTAACTCTCATATGCAATGATACCGGCTTAGTCGATCAGGGTGTAGGAAAAATGATAGTAAATAAACAATTTAAAAAGGTTATTGTTTCTCATATCGGAACAAATCCAGAAACAGGCAGACAATTACAAGAAGGAGAGCTTGAAGTCGAGTTAGTCCCACAAGGTACATTAGTTGAAAGAATTAGATCAGGAGGCTATGGACTAGGCGGAGTATTAACAAAAACAGGCCTAGGGACATTAATTGAGGAAGGTAAACAAAAAGTCGTAGTAGATGGTGAAGAATATTTACTCGAAAAACCTTTAAAAGCCGATGTTGCCATCATCTTCGCTGATAAGGCTGATAAAATGGGTAATCTTGTTTACCATGGTTCAAAGAAAAGTCATTCCCCATTAATGGCTTCTGCTGCTGAAACTACGATTGTACAAGTAAATGAAGTCGTTGAAATTGGTGAACTTAATCCGGATGCTATCGAAACGCAATGCATATTTGTCGATTATGTTATTGAAGGAGGATATTAAATGGATAAATTACAAATGAAAACAATTATTGCGAAACGTATAGCGGATGAATTAAAAGATAATAGTTTCGTTAATTTGGGTGTGGGCCTCCCAACTATGGTTGCTGAATTTGTTGCACCCGAAAGAAATATTCTTTTGCAAGGGGAAAATGGAATCATTGGTATTGGCAGGGATCCTAAACCAGGTGAGGAATTTGATCCGGATATCTTAAGTTCTTCCGGTTATCCTGCAACAGCAGTACCCGGTGCATCTTACTTTGACAGTGCTACTTCATTTGGAATGATTCGCGGCGGCCATGTAGATGTAACTGTATTAGGAACAATGCAAGTTGATGAGTTAGGAAATATCGCAAACTATCAAATACCTGGAAAAAGAGTAACCGGTATGGGTGGAGCAATGGATTTATGTGTTGGTTCAAAAAAAGTAATTGTTGCTACATTCCATACAAATGGAGGAAGCCCGAAAATCTTATCTAGATGCTCTTTACCACTAACAGCAAAAAATTGTGTCAATGTAATTGTCACCGAAATGGGAGTAATGGACGTTACTTCAGAAGGAATTGTCCTAAGAGAGTATAATCCAATTTTCACGATTGATGAAATTCAAGCTGCAACGGGAGCAAAACTAATTATTCCAAAAAATATAAAAGAAATGAATAGACCAATTGAAGAAAACAATTTAGTAGTTTAATCATTCGAAATACAAAAAACGCTTACAATTGACAACATGCAAATTAGGAAAGGTAGATGGTTTTTAATGAGTAGGATCGTGATTACAAGTGCAGCAAGAACGCCTGTTGGAGCATTTCTAGGAGGTTTGAAAACAGTTCCGGTTCAAGAATTAGCTGCTAGAGCGATTGAAGAGGCAATAAAAAGATCAAAAATAGATCAAGAGCTTGTAGATGAAGTAATCCTTGGTCATGTCATTTCATCAGCCGATGCAGGAAACTTAGGTCGATTGGCTGCTTTAAAAGCAGGTTTACGTTATGAATCAACTGGAATGACAGTAAATCGAATTTGTGGTTCAGGAATACAAGCGGTAGTTTCTGCTACACAAGAACTATTATTTATGAAAGATAAAGAAATAATCGTTGCAGGTGGGGCAGAGTGTCTTTCACGTATTCCTTACTACCTGCCATTAAGTGCCCGTTATGAAGGATTTAGGATGGGACATGGATTACTGATTGATTCCGATAAACAGCATCACGAAAATTCTCAGCCACATGATTTATTTCCAGATATCCATCATATGGGAGATACTGCGGAAAATGTTGTCGCGAAATATGAATTAACCCGTGAGGAACAAGATGAATTTGCTTATCATAGCCAAATGAAAGCCAAAAAAGCGATGGAGAGCGGACGCTTGGCTGAAGAAATTTTCCCGGTAGAAATAAAGGGAAAAAAAGGTGCTGTCACAATTGTCGATACCGATGAACACCCAAGACCTGATACAACATTAGAAGCTTTAGCAAAATTAAAACCCGCTTTTAAGATGTACGGATCTGTTACACCAGGAAATTCTTCAGGCGTAAATGACGGAGCAGCGGCCATGGTCCTAATGAAAGAAGAAAAAGCAGAAGAATTGGGATTAAGACCAATGGCATATGTAGTAGATTATTCAATCGTTGGAGTAGATCCTGCATTAATGGGATTAGGACCTGTTCCAGCCATTCAAAAGTTACTGGCTCAAAATAACTTAACCTTAGAAGATATTGATCTATTAGAAATTAACGAAGCATTTGCAGGACAAACGTTAGGGTGTTTAAAAGAACTAGGTAATTATCCTGGGACACCACTTTATGAAAGATTAAATGTTAATGGTGGAGCGGTTGCCCTAGGACATCCATTAGGAATGAGCGGCGCTCGAATAATTACGACTCTATGCTATGAATTTAAACATCGCCCAAAAGCACGTTATGCAATTGCCAGTGCATGCATTGGCGGAGGACAAGGAATTGCTATTTTGTTAGAAAATTATCAAAGCTGATAAAACGAGGAGGGAGGAGAGACTGATAGATGGCAAAGGTAATTGCAATAAATGCCGGTAGTTCTTCTGTGAAGTTTCAATTATTTGAAATGCCCACGGAAGAAGTTATGGCAAAAGGATTAATTGAAAGAATTGGTTTGAATGAATCTTTTTTTACGATTACATTTGGCAGCCAAAAAATAAAGGAGACAATGGATATTCCAGACCATGAAGTAGCTGTAAAATTGCTTTTGGATAAACTGACTGCATTAGGAATTATTAATTCTCTTCATGAAATAAATGGTATAGGTCATCGTATCGTACATGGTGGAGAAGCATTCAATGACGCGGTTCTTATAACAGACGAAGTATTAAAAGAAATAGAAGATTTATCTGAATTAGCTCCATTGCATAACCCAGCACATGTGACTGGAATTAAAGCTTTTCGACAAGTGCTGCCAGATGTTCCGGCAGTGGCTGTGTTTGATACGGCTTTCCACCAAACAATGCCCGAAAGTTCATATTTATATAGTCTTCCTTATGAATATTATGAAAAATATCATGTTCGTAAGTATGGCTTCCATGGAACCTCTCATAGATATGTATCAGAACGTGCTGCAGAATTACTGGGACGTCCGCTAGAACGATTAAAACTGATCTCCTGCCATTTAGGAAATGGAGCTAGCATTGCTGCCATTATGGGGGGGAAATCAATTGATACCTCAATGGGCTTTACCCCACTTGCAGGGGTAACTATGGGAACTCGTTCAGGAAATATCGACCCAGCTCTGATTCCATTTATAATGGAGAGAACCGGAAAGACTGCTGATGAGGTCCTTGATGTTTTAAATAAAGAGAGCGGGATGTTAGGAGTTTCCGGGTTTTCAAGTGATCTAAGGGATATTGTTGATCAAGCCGGCCAAGGAAATGGTCGAGCTGAGCTGGCATTAGAAGTTTTTGCGAATCGAATTCATAAATACATTGGTTCTTATGCTGCGCGCATGTACGGAGTAGATGCGATTATTTTTACCGCTGGTATAGGCGAAAATAGCGATGTGGTGAGGGGGAAAATATTAAAAGGCCTTGAATTTATGGGAGTATATTGGGATCCCTCTCTCAACAAAGTAAGAGGGGAAGAAGCATTCGTAAATTATCCGCACTCACCTGTTAAGGTAATTATTATTCCTACGAATGAAGAAGTTATGATTGCACGCGACGTCATTCGTTTTGCTCACATTAATTCAGAAGAAACGTTGTATTGTTTTGGTTAATCATTCCAAATGATCAACTTAATATTTAATAACAACGGGGGAAGCTAGCGAGCTTCCCTTTCCTTTAGCCTACAACATATGATTTTAGTTTAGCCATGCAGAAATACGGCAGCAAGATATATTTATAAATGATTGACTTATGTAAAACATTCTAGTAATATATATTTCTGTCGCTAAATTGAAATTAGAGAGATTAACAGAAAACATTTTCTTTATAAAAATAGTGTTGCTATTTTTAAATGTTCCTGTTATGATAATAAATGTCGCTGATTTTAGTGGTGATTAATTTTTAAAAAGTTATTGACACCTTGATGATGAGATGATATATTGTTATTCTGTCTCATAAATTGATCTTTGAAAACTAAACAAACAAAAACGTCAACAAACAATATTATTCGTGTTTCTTCTATTATATAGAGAACACGAGCCAACGTAACATTCGAGCTAATCACTCTTTTT
>NZ_JBALNY010000077.1:0-8505 GCF_036962145.1 Bacillus sp. JJ1764
CGCCTGTACCAAACCAGCCGAGATCCCCACCATTTGAAGCTGTTGCAGTATCCTCTGAATTCTCCTTGGCTAGGTCTTCAAACTTAGCCCCTGCTTTAAGTTTTGCTTCAATGTCATTTGCTTTGGCTTCGTCGCTCACTAAAATATGACGGGCCTGAATTTCCGGCTTATAATCAGCGTAAGCATTCTTCAATTCTTTATCGGTTACCTTAATGGTTTTAAACACCGCTTTTTCCTCTAAAAGATTGAGTTTGACTGTTTTTCGGTAAGCTTTCTCATCTGCATAGCCGTATTGTTGCAACGTACTTAGAAATTGATCTCCCAGTTGTTTTTTTACCTTTTTAACCTGTGCATCCACTTCAGAATTTGAAACAGAATATTTATTAGATAAGACTTTTTCTATTGCAAGTTGTTGAAGAGTATCGGTACCATATTTTGTTTTCATAGCCTGATATAAATCATCTTGCGTAATATTTCCTGCATCGGATTTCAAGACTGCACTGCTGCTGCAAGCAGATAACCCTAATGCACTAATCATAATTCCTGATAGAATCCATTTTTTCATTTTGTCACTCCTATATTTCAGCAGTTTGGAAGTTCGATTCCAAAACTACCGCTTTCAATGAATCCTATCTTACTGAATGAATGTGAATAAACCATGAACAAGCTAAGAAAAAATCAAGATTCAGGTAGTAAATGAAAAAAGTGGTGCCTGTCACCACTTTTTTTAAAGCTTATAATAGCGACGAAGGGAGTAGGTAATCCATTTACATTGAGGATGATGACGAATGTTTTCGATTAACCCTTTTATGATAGCTGTAGTGTAAATTGGGTGGATTAACTGTTGTTTCAATAGAGTCAATGAATCCTTTTCGATCGATTCATCCAACTCTTCGATTTTTTGATCCAGCATTTCTATTATTTGATCCGCTCTAATTTCTTCGTTCATTGGCTGCAACATGTTAAGTAACTCATTCGTTGCAAATGTTATAGTAGAATGCTGTGCAAGTATGTTCGTTTTTTCTACGAGAGATTCGGCCAACCGGTTCACATCGACGGGAATATTAAAGAAGACAAACAAATGTGAATACATATTCATGAAGCCTTTAATACTATACATGAGATCATATTTGATTACTTCGACCCTGTCACCGTATAATCGTTCAATCATAGAGATGATCGAGTTTTCCAAAAGTTGGTCATAGTATTGCATCTTCAAAAATAGCTCTTTATTTAGTTGTGACTGTTCCTTTATTAGAAGCTTGGCAAAATCGGAATGCTTTTGGAAAGACGAGTAGATAGAATAGTAAAATTCGTATAAAAGTTGTTCCGTTTCTGCATTTTTGACCAAGTAGTCAATATCTGCCACGATTTGTATCATAAACTGGTCAATTAAGGCAATGATCAGCTCGTCCTTTGACTTAAAGGACAGGTAAAATGCCCCTTTGGAAATCCCGCATTTGTCGGTTATTTGCTTAACAGAAGTCGACTCAAAGCCTTGTTTTGCAAATAGTTCCAACGCATTTTCCATAATTAATTGTTTTTTAACCATGTTATTATAACGCTCCTAATAGTCTTTTGTTGACAAATGACTCACTGGTCATTATTATAAATAATTGAGTTTGATAAGTCAATTTAGGGTAGGTGTAACAGTGAAAGGGTTAGTCAACTTTGTACTTAGAAATAAACTAGCAGTTTGGCTTCTTACCATTATCATTACCGTTTCAGGAATTTATGCTGGTACACGAATGAACATGGAGACCATTCCGAATATCTCGATTCCATACTTAATGGTAACAGATGTTTATCCGGGTGCCACTCCGGAAAAAGTAATGAAAGATGTTTCAATGCCAATCGAAAAAGCAGTAGAAGGTTTGGACCATGTCAAGGCCGTCTATTCTAATTCCTATTCTAACATGTCCAGTATTCAAGTAGAATACGAGTACGGCATTGATATGGATGAGGCAAAGCGAGAATTAAAGTCTGCATTAGACTCTTTAAAATTGCCAGAAGGGGCACAGGAGCCTACCACGACAGCAATTAGTATGAATATGATGCCGGTAGTTGCCTTGAGTGTAAGCAGCACTAAAGAAGATATCGTCGAATTAACCTCCACCGTTGAGGAAAGTTTACTTCCAAAAATTGAAAAAATAGAAGGTGTCGCGTCGGCTACGATCAATGGTCAGCATATTGAAGAAGTTGACCTGACCTATAATCAAGCCAAATTAGCCCAATTCGGTTTAACTGAAGATAAAGTGAAACAAATGATTCAAGCCAGCAATATGGCTGTGTCCTTAGGACTTTACGAATTTAAGCAGGGGGAACAGGCGGTCGCAATTGATGGCAAGTTCATGACAGCGGATGAATTAAAGAATATGCTTATCCCGGTCACACCAACAGCTGCAAATCAAACACCATTTGTGAAACTAGGCGATATTGCGAAAATTGAAACCGTCGGTAAAGTAAAATCCATCTCCCGTACAAATGGGAAAGATGCGATTGCTATTCAAATTGTGAAAGGCCAGCAGGCAAACACAGTTGATGTTGTTAATAAGGTAAAACAAGTTATTAAGGATGAAAAGAAAAAAGTCGATGGTCTTGTGATTGATGTATCACTCGACCAAGGCAAGCCGATTCAAGAATCGGTGACAACCATGGTTGAAAAAGCAGTATTTGGTGGATTAATTGCAGTACTAATCATTTTATTGTTCTTACGCGATTTTAAATCGACCATTATTTCAATCGTATCTATTCCAGTATCGATCCTGATGGCTTTATTAATTTTACACTGGATGGGTATCACGCTTAACATTATGACACTTGGTGCGATTACGGTAGCGATTGGGCGGGTAATTGATGACTCCATTGTTGTTGTTGAAAATATATATCGGAGACTTCATCTAAAAGAGGAAAAATTAAATGGCCGGGCACTTATTCGTGAAGCTACCATTGAAATGTTCAAACCAATTATGTCTTCAACCCTTGTTACTGTCGCCGTATTTGCACCTTTGATTTTTGTTGGCGGAATGGTAGGTGAGCTGTTCGCGCCATTCGCGTTGACTATGGCGTTTTCATTGGGAGCATCATTATTGGTGGCAATTACCATCGTTCCGGTTCTGTCCCATACTCTATTTAAGAAAAAACTTTATGGTGAGAAATCAGAAAAAAATCATAAGGAAGTTGGTAAATTAGCGACCTGGTACAAAGGGTTCTTAAACAAGGCTCTTAGTCATAAAGTGATTTCTTCCATCATTGCCCTTGTCCTTTTAGCCGGAAGCTTAGCATTAACTCCATTGATTGGTTTTAGCTTTATGGGCAGTGAACAAGATAAAGTTATGTATTTAACGTATACACCAAAAGCTGGCGAATTAAAAGAAGATACAATGGAAAACGTTAAAAAGGTCGAAGAAAAGATGCTGAAACGTGACGATATTGATATTGTTCAAATATCGATTACAGAAGCTGGTGACCAATCTGCTGCCATGATGGGCGGCGGTGGAGCAGGTGCCTTAATGTATCTCATCTTTGATCCCAATATGAAGGATTTCCCAAAGATAAAAGAGAAGATTGAAAACTACGTGAAGAACATCGGTCAATCTGGTACATGGAAGAGCCAGAACTTCTCATCGATGGGAAGCTCAAATGACGAAGTAAGCTATACCTTCTACAGTGAGAATTTAGATAAATTAAATCAATCTGTGAAAAAAGTTGAAAAAGTCATGAAGAAAAACAAAAACTTAAAAGATGTGACCTCAAGTGCCGAGGAAGCTTATGTAGAGTATACTTTCCGTGTTGATCAGGCCAATTTATTAAAATATGGTTTAACCACTGGGCAGCTTGTGATGATGTTAAGTCCGCAAAAAACACAAGATGTTCTAACAACAGTTGAAAAGGAAGGCACTTCATTAGATGTCATTGTTCAGCAGGAACAATCGGCTCAACCGGAGTCCATTGACGAAATGTTAGCAAAGCCGGTACCTACTGCATTCGGCACTACGATGCCGCTTAATCAGCTGGTTACAGTAAAAAAGGGAACAACCTATAACACCCTTGCACGAAGTAAAGGGGAATATTACGCAACAGTAACGGGTAAAATCACTAGCAAAGATATTTCAAAAGTAACGTCTAAGGTTGGGAAGCAAATTGATAAAATGGATTTGCCAAAAGGTGTAACAGTAGGAGTTGCTGGAGTCCAGGCAGACATGACCGAAACCTTTACACAGCTCGGTGCGGCAATGGCAGCAGCGATTGCGATCGTCTATTTCATCTTGGTCGTTACCTTCCGTGAAGGGGTTGCACCGTTTGCGATTCTGTTCTCATTACCGTTTGCCGTGATTGGTTCCTTTGTAGGTTTATTAATCTCCGGTGAAACCATTTCAGTATCCGTTATGATGGGATTACTGATGTTAATCGGTATTGTCGTCACGAATGCCATTGTTCTTGTCGACAGGATTATTCATATGGAGCGGGATGGATTACTAATGCGTGAAGCCGTGTTAGAGGCCGGGGCGACAAGACTTCGTCCGATTCTAATGACCGCCATCGCTACAGTTGGTGCGTTAATTCCATTGGCACTTGGTGAAGGCGGAGGGGGATTAATCTCCAAAGGCTTAGCCATTACCGTAATTGGAGGTTTAACAAGTTCAACGCTGTTAACCTTGATAGTAGTGCCAATTGTTTATGAAGTATTATCTAAACTATTTAAGAAAAATCGTCGGGAAATTGAGGAAAACTAAAATATAAAAAGAGGCGGGAATTGTGTCCCGTCTCTTTTTCTGTAAATCAAATTGACTTTATTCTAATAGAATTCTGATTTTCTTAGAGAATTTCCTGTTTCTAATCAAATGAATTATTTTACTCCAACTGCGTCATACGACTTATTGACGGAATCTACTTCCGCTGAACCAGCTCCATAGAGATCGGCGGCTGCTTGAACAAGGGCAGCCCGAGCTTGGCTGAAGGTTGCAGAAGCAGTTAAATACACTGTATTGGCACGGTAGTAGATTTGCCCAACCTTGTCGTTGCCAATTCCATTAACGGTTACCCCATAATGTGTGCCGCCTTGAGCCAATAGGTAGGCAGCCTTATTGATAATTCCGCTGTTTGTATGGACTCCACCATTATCGCTTGTCCCAGTGTAACGTTTGGAGTAATGATCCGGATCACCATACTTAGTTGGGTCACTCATAGAACGAAGGGCATCATTTGCTACCTTAGGTGTATAAATATCTTCGCCAATTTCATAATCTGGATTTTTATTATTATAAAATTCTACTAACGTACCAAAAATGTCGGAGATCGCTTCATTTAATGCTCCGGATTCGTTTTGATAGATGAGGTCGGAACTTGTGTCGGTTACAGCATGGGTAAGTTCGTGTGCTACCACGTCTACACCGCCTGATAATGGAATGAAGGTTGTACCGTCACCGTCTCCATATACCATTTGGGTACCGTTCCAAAATGCATTATTGTAATTTCGGTTATAGTGAACAGAAGATTTTAATGCAGAACCTTTGTCATCATAAGAATTGCGATTAAACACATTTTTATAATAATCAAATGTTTTTCCTGCATAATAATGGGCGTCGACAGCAGCAGATTCATTCGTGCTATTTAACAGAGTATCAGCGCTTGCCCATAAGGTTCCAGGCAATCGTGAGCGACTGGCAGCATCATAAGTATAAATTCCGGCACCCCTTGTTTGATCTTGCAGATAATAGGTTGAGCCGGAAAGAATCATATTTAAACTCTTGGAATCTCCCAAAACACCGACTCCTGAGCCTGTAGTATCGGTAGTAAGGCTGGTTCCGCCGCCAGACTTAGCTTGATCAAGATCATTATATTTATTTAAGATTTTTCCTGTGGATGCTTCAATAAAATAGTTATAGTTCCCGGGCTCTGGTGATAGGAAATTTAAGTTTACCAGATAGGCATAAACAGCATCGGAGCCTACTGTATAAACAACCAGTTCAGAGGTAGGTGCCTTTTCATAATCAGGTGTATAGCCAAGATCCGCTTCGGCAATGTTAATTGCTTTATTGGCATTTACCTTCTTCTCTGTTTTTAGGCCTTTTTTCGTTTCGAGATCTGGAGTGACAGTACCGGATAATGTGGTAAGGACACCTTCATTAGATACAAGGGCCGCTTGTGTAGAGCCCCATACAGGAACACCATTATATACTTGTTGCATTCTAAGGGAAGAACCAAGCTTGTCCTTTTTGATGGAAGTAAATTTGAAGGATTCTTGAGCGGACTTTGCGCCCAGCTTGTACTTGTCTTTGTTGCCATTTAGATAATCAAGAACAATGCTGTCTGCACTTTTGGTGGATGGTTGAGTAAGATTGCCTGAAATGAATTCCGGTGATCCAACTGATTGATTATATTTGTAGTTGGATAACACATTTTTTGGCGCTGCTAAGGATGAAACAGGAGAGAAGGCACTCGCGGCCAAACCGAGTGACAACCCAAGGGCTACTACTTTCTTCTTCACTAAAACTCCCCCTAATACAAAAAATGGTAGTGCAAGACCTATCATATCACCTTAATGGTAAAATTTGTACTATTTTTAAGATTTTGAATATATTTTACTATAGTGATAAACTTGATATGTTACTCAAGAAGGAGATATAAATATATTCTTTAAAAAACGATTAGATTAAGTTATTACAGAAAATACTAAACCCAAAAATGAGATTTTAAAGGAGATCAAATGACAATTAATAATAATGTAGGATGGAATTTTGACAATAGTTATGCCCGGCTACCGCAGTCATTTTATAGCCTTCAGAACCCAACACCGGTAGAGCAGCCCAATTTGATTATATTGAATGCAGAGCTGGCAAAAACTTTAGGGCTGAATCTCGATCCATTGCAAAATGATGAGGGAGTTGCTGTGTTTGCCGGAAACAAGATTCCTGAAGGTGCTTCACCACTTGCTCAGGCCTATGCAGGTCATCAATTTGGCCATTTTACGATGCTGGGTGATGGTCGTGCTGTGTTGCTGGGTGAGCAGATTGCTCCCACAGGTGAACGATTAGACCTTCAGCTAAAGGGTTCGGGGAGAACGCCATACTCTCGGGGAGGCGATGGTCGGGCAGCTCTCGGACCAATGTTGCGAGAGTATATCATTAGTGAGGCCATGCATGCACTTGGAATACCGACCACCCGTAGTCTGGCTGTAGTGACGACCGGTGAAACCATCATCCGTGAGGCGATCCTTCCAGGTGCGATTCTAACTCGGGTAGCATCCAGTCACATTCGCGTAGGTACTTTCCAATATGCAGCTGGAAAAGGCAATGTAGAAGAACTCCGAATTTTTGTTGACTATACCATTAACCGTCATTATCCGAATATTAATAACGACGAAAATAAATATCTGTCACTGCTTAAAGAAGTAATCAATAGGCAGGCAGAATTGATTGCCAAATGGCAGTTGGTAGGTTTTATCCATGGAGTGATGAACACAGATAACATGGCGATTAGCGGTGAAACAATCGATTATGGCCCATGTGCGTTTATGGATATTTACGATCCAGATACGGTTTTCAGTTCAATTGATACCCAAGGCCGCTACGCTTATGGTAATCAGCCCTATATCGGTGGATGGAATCTTGCCCGGTTTGCGGAATCTCTTTTACCCTTACTTCATGAAAATCAGGAAAAAGCGGTTGAAATGGCTCAAGACGAGATTTCTAATTATATGGATATATATCAGAAAAATTGGCTCAAGGGAATGCGAGCTAAGCTTGGATTAATTAATGAAGAAGATGAGGATCAGTCATTAGCCGAAGAGTTGCTAACTATCATGAAACAATATCGTGCCGATTACACCAACACCTTTCGAGCATTAACGTTTGAAAAAATGGAGGATACGGTACTGGGTGGCGTACATGAGTTCATAAAGTGGATTGAACGTTGGAAAGAACGAGTTGGAAGGCAACAGGAATCTTCAGCCGCCATCCAACAACTGATGCAAACCAATAATCCTGCAGTGATTCCTCGTAACCATCGGGTAGAAGAAGCACTGGCTGCTGCAGTGAATGATAGGGATCTCAGTGTGATGGAAAAATTGCTAAAAGCGCTGGAAAATCCATTCGCCCACTCTCCGGAACAGGCTGAATACTGTTCCTTGCCTGATCCATCAGAACGGCCTTACAGAACTTTTTGTGGGACATAATTTTGTGGTTGCCGGTAACACATTTCACTATTTTTATTAAAAGTTTCTAAAACCCACTTGACAACTCGGAAAACTAAGAATAAAATGAACATAATTTAATAAATGACAAGTCGATTGGACCGCCAAAGGCTTATACTCCATTACCAGAGTATAAGCCTTTTTCTGTCCAAATGAAGGCTGCCGATCAGTCCACTGAAGGCTGCTTATTTTTAGTTGTGCTCAAGAACGATTCACTATTCATGAGCAATTTTCTAAAATTAGGCAGTCTTTTTATTTTAGGCTGTGTTAAACTTGTCTGTTGATTTTCGCTACAGGTGCAAGCGGTTCGT
>NZ_JBALNY010000078.1:0-5462 GCF_036962145.1 Bacillus sp. JJ1764
TTCCCGCTCTAGTTTGTCTTTCACCACCCTCATGAAAGACATCCTACCTGATTCTCTGCAAAAATTCGTTTGTCATCCGTCACACTCACTTTATGTCACTGTGATGCCAGCACCTGTACAATTTGGTCTTCTATTCTTTTCCCTTTGTCCCCGTCCAGTAAATTATTGAGCAGTATAGAAAAAATCAAGGTCTCACCACTTTTGGTTTTTACGTAACCCGATAGGGAACTGACGGTGGAAAGTGAACCAGTTTTCGCCATGACATGAAGTCCTTTCATCCGATACCTGAGAGAGCCTCCAACCATTTTTTCCTTTATACCAGCAACAGGCAATGAATACAAAAAGGCCGGAAACCAGCTCTCCTTTTGCACGGAAAAAAGCAACTGTGAAATTTGGCTTGCCGGAACAAGGTCTACATGAGATACACCTGAACCGTCCCTCATGACCATGTTCCCGGTGTCTAATCCCTGCTTGGCCAAGGTATCCTCTAGCACTTCTAGACCCTTTTCCCAAGAACCTTCTCCCCTCACCACTTTGCCCATTTCTTTCACCAGAACCTCCGCGTGTGTGTTGTTGCTCAATTTCATAAATGGAATGAGCACTTGAGACAATGGCATGGATGGATGATTGGTTAAAACAGTTGCGGTGTCAGGCACCACCCCAGTCTTTATTTTCCCAGTTACTTTAATCCCCTTTTCAGCCAATGATTGTTTAAAAAGAGTTAGAGCATACCTTGTCGGATTCCAAACGGCAACCCATTCTTTTTTTTCTTTTGCATTTACTGGAAGTTGACCCTCTAATTTTATGATATTTTTAGCATGAACTCTTTCAATGGTTAGGTTCTTTTTTTCTTGCTCCGCTGCAGTTTTAGCATGATTGATTATTTTTACATAATTTGTTTTTGGAGTAATGGTATAGCGGACTTGATCTCCTTGTTTTTTTCCCGGATAACCGGTGACGACTACAGTACCTGCATCGTAATCTTTTGTTGGAGAAACGGTTAAAGCGGAAATCTGCGCACCGTAATAAGTGGTTTCATCACTCCAAGGAAGGTCCAACGATAATCGGACATCATCAAAATGGGTATCATCACCAATCAGGTCCCCATTTATTCTTTTCATTCCCTGTTTGTGAAGTTCTGCAGCCATTTGATCAAAATCTTTTTTTAATAAGGTAGGATCGCCGCCGCCTTTAAGATAAAGATTCCCATGAAGTGTTTTCTTTTTCAGCGGACCATCAGAATATAAAGAGGATGAAAAGGTATGATTCTCACCTAATACATCCAATGCTGCTGCGGCTGTTAATAGTTTCATATTGGAAGCCGGTCTTAAGCGGATTCCACCATTATGCTGATAAATCTCCCTGCCGTTTAAAGCAGATCGTATACTGATCCCGGCTATGGCTCCCTTAAGATTTGGATCATTAGCCATGAAAGTGTTAAGTTGATTAGACAGAACTTCATGATTTACTGAGGCCTGCACCTTTTCATGCTCTGTAAAAGCAAAAACCATTATGGATATACANNCAAATAAATAGAGCTCGCATTTTTCCACCCTTACCCTTTTTTTATAAGTTTCTCCAAATCCTTGACATTCTTTTCATAAAAAAAGGAGTTCCGTCATTCGGACTCCTCTCAACTTTTATATCGTGAATAAAACGGGGATTTCTTTCAGCAACCTGTGCCAAATCATATGGTCGCTTCCTTCGCCCCAATAATTCTTCATCCAGTAATCTGGTTCTCCCAATTTCTTTCTCCAGATCTTTTGGGCATTTTTATACCCGCTATCCAAACAAAACTCTTCGACTCCTTTATTCATTAAGGTAAGAAGCATGGTATTTAGGAGTAATGTTCCGATGCCACGGTTTTGGTAATCGGGATGAATATATACGGTCCCAATTTCGATCAAATCTGTCAAATCGCCCTCGGAGCACTCCTGAATTAATGAATTGGAAGAGCCAAAAGCAATAGTTCCGATTATTTTATCGCCGGTTGCGGCTATTAAGAAATAACGATTCCTCCCATTGCTGTCAAAATCAGCTTGCAGATATTGATTTTTTGTTTCAATTTCTTCTTCCATATCGTATACAAGGTCGGATATACCTTCCTTTAAAAATGTATCTTTGATAACCAATGAGAAAAACTGATTTAACTCCTCCCGTTCTTCCTGCTTCGGTCTCCTTACTTCCACTTTTACCAACCGTAACACTCCCCTAGTCTAAATTTCTATATCTATAAAAAGTCTTGCTCATCCTCCCAATACCGTTTATATCTTGTTCGATAACATGCTTCACATGTTGGGAAAGAATGGTCCCAAGGCAATTTTTTACCGCAGTTTTTACACTTTTTTTCGAACTTTTTAATGTCTGTTTTTAATCTCTCCTGCACCTTGTCACTGATATCTAAACGCAGCCTCTCCCAATAAACAACTTCTGTACGCTCACCTAGCCGATACAAAAACAGTAAATGGAGACCGACTGCCTTATAGCTCAATTCCAATTCTTCAAGGCTGCGCTCTTTTACTAGTGGTTCGGGAAGTTCACTTCCGTCAATAATGGCATACATCGTATCTTCCCATTGCTTTGTCAACAACGGTTCATTCTTGGCAAAAGGAAGATGTAAAAATCCGTATAAATCCGTTAAGGATAATCTTGCTTCTATTTCAGTACCGACAATTTTCTTATAAAGAGATCTTTCCTCAGACAGGGCCGCCTTTTTCGTACCTTTAGGGCTCTCAAACTTCTCCCATAATTCAAAAAAGGTACCCAAATCCCGATAATATCTTTGAAAACGTTCAAAAACAGTGCTCGTTGGTGCAATTGAAAACGTCTGTACGGGCCGATCCTCTTGCAGCAAGAGATTTTTCATCTTTTTAATATCACTTGTAAATGCAACTTTACCTATGTCATAAATACCTTTTCTGCCGGCTCGACCAGCAATTTGCTTTACTTCCTGAGACGTAAGCAGCCTTCTCCGAGTCCCATCGAATTTCTCATTTTCCAAGAACACAATTCGGCGAATTGGCAAGTTTAAGCCCATTCCGATCGCATCGGTGGCGACAATGACCTTCGTTTTTCCTTTATTAAATTGCTCGATTTGCTTTTTCCTTGTTTCAGGAGGCATACTTCCATAAATCATGCTTACTGAGTGGCCATTATTTTGCAACCGTGATGCGATCTCAAGCACTCGCCTTCTCGAAAAACAAATCAAAGCATCCCCTTTTTTAATATGCTTGATATGAAACTCTTTTGGTTCCACCTCAAGGGGTGTGTCTCTTGTGTACTCGTAGATTTCAATTTGGGAGTTACCTAAAAGCTCTAGCAGCATCTCTTTTGAATTTCGGCTTCCAATGATATGAACTTCTTCTGCGTTTGCCTTTGTAATAGCTTTATACCAAGAAAAACCACGGTCCTTATCCGCAATCATTTGAGCTTCATCAATAACGACCACTTCATAGTACTCTTTTTCATGAAACATTTCGACCGTACAGGAAATATGGGAAGCATTGGCTACAGTTTTCTCTTCTTCCCCCGTTTTTAGAGAGCATGGTGTACCTTCGCTGTTTAATTTATCATATACCTCAAGGGCCAACAGTCTCAGCGGAGCTAGATACACCCCGCTTGATGCCTGTTTCATTTGCTCAAGGGCATGATGGGTTTTTCCTGTATTAGTTTCGCCAATATGTAACACATACCTGATTCCTCTTTTTAAAGAAGGATCGTATTCAGTACCAAAGATATCCCGCATAATCCGTTCTTCTTCAGCTTTTTTACGCTGAATTTCTGCGAGTTCCTCTATCCTTTTCTGTTCGCGCCCTTCTATATCCTGTTCAAGGATATTTTTATGAGTATGTAACTCAAATGGGAGATCTGAAATTTTTAGCAAATCAGCAACATACTCTTCTTGGATATCCTCTAAAATAAATCCTTCAAGGTCATAAAGGAGCTCACCCATCATTCCTTTTACAAAAGAAATCGAAAGTTGCTCATTGGTTATATCAAGAAAATCTTCCTTTAAATCATTCGGTAACATTTGGAAGACTTTTTCCGGAACTAAGTCAGAAAGATAATCAGATATTAAGCTCTCATACAAATAAAAATAGGTTTGATATTCAAAGTAACTTCTTCCAAATGCCGGCGATTTTTGTATTTCTCCCGTAAGCTCAGTAAAAAATTGCGAGACCGTTTGATACGCATTAGGATTAAATTCCCCTTGATTGATTAATTTTTCTTCTAAAGCAGCCGGATTGATAGATTGAAACTTTACATTATTTTTCAAGTCAGCTGTTAGTTGTTTAGCAACAAAATATCGAACATAGACATATATATTCAGATACTGCTCTTCCAAAATCCTGGCGGCAATATCTTCGATTTCCTCCGTAAGATCTGCCTTTTGTTCCGCTATTTTCGATTGTTCTTCCCGTTTGATAAATTGTTCTTTTGCCTCTTTGAAACGAAGCGACCATTTTTCTTTTTGTCCTTCAAACATCTCATAAAGCCAAGTTAGAGCATCAAATGGCTGGTACTCTCTCATTTCATCACGAAAAAGCTTATTAATCAGCTTCCGGTCTACACCTTGTACTTCGTATCCCTTTTCACTTAAAAATGCTTTTTTTTCATTTTTAGGAACATCATTTGTCACCTTATTTAGCCATACATTAACCCAAATCTGCTCGATATAATGCTTGCGATCAGATAGGTACTGCTCGAATGATGGAAGTGTCTCCTTTAGTTCAAGATATCGGTCAATATCCTCATAAAGCTTCAGTTTGGTTTGTTCAACAGCTTCAGGATACACCGTTGTCAACTTACTCAAAAAATCACTCCTCAACTTGTCAATTTGATTTCTTTTTCTAACGGATTTATGTATAATGATCATATAGATGTGCATATAGTAAAAAAGACCGAGCATGGGGTTAACTCGCCCGGTCATGCAATAGAGGTTTCCCAAGTGGGAATCGGCTAAATTGAAACGAGAATCCACCGCTTATGCTTGCCGGCTCAAGGGTGGATTATTTTTTTTGGTGAAAAGACAGAATCGCGACAATGAGACTTGCAAATGATATAGCAAACATCAATCCTTGAAAAACTGTCAAACAGCATCACCCCCTTTCACAGGGAATGAGCCGCCACCCTTGAGATAACCTATTCTATTGCATTTTCTATTATACCACCACACACATATGCGAACAAGCGTTCTTTATATTTTATGTTCATCACAATAATGATCCACGATTTTCTCTATTTGATCAAGCTCCGGGAACTTTCCACTAAAATCAAATTGAATTTCCTCAATAAATTGTTCTTTTTTGTAAACGTGAATAGCTCCGCTTTGCTGGATTACACTATATTCTGGAACAAAGCGAAAGCCGTTTCGTTCAATTGCACCCATGATCATCCCCCTATTGGATTTTTTTTATAGTATAAGCATAAAAAAGTTCATTTATTTAGGCTCTGTTAAACTT
>NZ_JBALNY010000078.1:5600-10028 GCF_036962145.1 Bacillus sp. JJ1764
TCGCACCTTCCGCTCCAATCAACAGAGTTGTAAAAATCAACACTGTTCTTTAACATAGCCTTTATTTAAAAAGACGGCACCATTGCGGCACCGTCTTCTTAAAAAATTATGCAGTAGTATACACTTCTTCACGATTTAACTCATGTCGGATCGTTGCTTGTGCTGCGGCCAAACGAGCCAGCGGTACACGATAAGGTGAACAGCTGACATAATCTAAACCGGTTCTGTAGCAGAAATCAATAGAGCTCTTTTCTCCGCCATGCTCGCCGCAAATGCCAGTTTTAAGCTTTGGATTTGTTTTGCGGCCAAGAGTTACGCCGGTTTCAACCAGTTTTCCCACTCCTTCTTGGTCAAGGACGGCAAATGGATTTTCCGGGAGTACCTTATGTTCAATATAAGCTTGCAGGAATTTACCCTCTGCATCATCACGACTATAGCCGAAAGTTGTTTGGGTTAAGTCGTTTGTACCAAAAGAGAAGAAATCGGCTTCTTCAGCTATTTCATCAGCTGTTAAGGCTGCGCGCGGAATCTCAATCATCGTACCAACAGTATATTGGATGCTCCGACCCGTTTCCACCTGCACCTTATTCGCTGTTTCAATCACCAATTCACGCATTTGTTTTAATTCATTCACATGCCCAACAAGTGGAATCATGATTTCCGGATTTACTTCTATCCCTTTTTCAGCAAGTTTTGAAGCGGCATAGAAAATGGCTTTTGCCTGCATTTCATAGATTTCTGGATGAACCATTCCTAAACGGCAACCGCGGAGTCCGAGCATTGGGTTAAATTCATCTAATTGACGAACCTTTTTAAGCAATTTTTCTTTTCGAGCTAACTCTTTAGATTCAGGATCCAAGATTTGCAGTTTCGTTACTTCGACTAGAAGCTCCTCTTTATCAGGTAAAAACTCGTGTAAAGGAGGATCTAATAGACGAATGGTGACTGGGAGTCCCTGCATGGCTTCGAAAATCCCTTCAAAATCTCCTTGCTGCATTGGCAGAAGCTGGTCAAGTGCTTCCATTCTCTCATTATAGGTTTCTGCTAAAATCATTTTTTGCACAATTGGAATTCGTTTTATATCCATAAACATATGCTCTGTCCGGCACAAACCTACCCCGCCTGCCCCGAAATCAAAAGCTTTTTTGGCATCTTCAGGGTTATCGGCATTTGCACGAACGCCTATTTTCCGTTCTTTATCTGCCCATGAAAGTAACAGCTGAAATTCATCTGATAATTCAGGATCAATCATAGCGATTTCCCCGAGCATTATTTCACCTGTCGATCCATCGATAGTAATCACATCGCCATAGTTTACTACCATATCACCAACAGAGAATTGCTTTGCTTTTAAATCAATCCTTAACGCCTCACAGCCACAAATACAGGCTTTTCCCATACCACGGGCAACAACCGCCGCATGGCTTGTCATACCACCCCTGCTTGTTAAAATGGCTTGAGAAGCCACGATTCCATGGATATCATCTGGTGTTGTTTCCGGACGGACAAGGATAACCTTTTTACCATCATTCCCTAATTGCTCAGCTTCATCGGCATCAAATACCACTTGGCCGGTTGCTGCCCCAGGTGATGCCGGCAAACCTTTTGCTAAAATTCTTTTTTCTACCGAATCATCAATACGGCGATGGAGCAATTGATTCAATTGATCCGGATCCACACGAAGCAAGGCAGTCTTCACGTCAATAATACCTTCTTGGACCATTTCCACAGCAATGCGTATTGCTGCTTGGGCAGTCCGTTTTCCATTGCGAGTTTGCAATATAAATAATTTTCCGCGTTCTACGGTAAATTCGATATCTTGCATTTCTTTGTAATGCTGCTCAAGACGATGGCAGGTGTCCGCAAATTGCTGATAAACACTAGGCATTTCTTCTTTTAAAGCTGCAATTGGCTGTGGAGTACGAATGCCTGCCACAACGTCTTCCCCCTGGGCATTGATTAAATACTCACCATATAGAACCGGCTCACCTGTAGAAGGGTTTCTGGTGAAAGCCACTCCCGTACCGGAATCATTTCCCATGTTTCCAAACACCATGCTTTGAATATTAACAGCTGTTCCAAGATGATCAGCAATTTTATTCAGGCGACGATACACGATGGCCCGTTGATTATTCCAAGAATCAAAAACTGCATTAATAGCCAGGAATAATTGTTCTTTTGGATCCTGAGGGAAATCTTTTCTAGTATGTTTTTTAACAATTTCTTTATAGCCAACAATAATTTCTTTCCAATCCTCCGCGGTCATTTCTGGGTCTGACGCATATCCCTTTTGCTCGCGGGTTTCCTCTAATAATTGCTCAAAAAAGTAAGTATCAATTCCTAATACTACATTACTAAACATTTGAATAAAACGTCTGTATGAATCATAAGCAAATCGAGGATTGTTCGTTAGGCTTGCCACACCCTCAACCGTTTCATCATTCATTCCAAGATTTAAAATCGTATCCATCATTCCAGGCATTGAAAAAACAGAACCGGAACGCACAGAAACAAGCAGAGGATTCTTCGGGTCACCTAGTTTTTTACCCATTTTTTCCTCTAAACGTAAAAGGGCTTCCAAAGTCTGTTTTTCTACTAAAGTTGGAATCGTTTTGCCAGATTCATAGTAGGCATTGCAAGCTTGTGTTGTAATTGTAAATCCATAAGGGACTGGTAAACCAATATTGGTCATTTCTGCAAGATTGGCCCCTTTACCTCCAAGCAGTTCTTTCATATTGCCGTTTCCTTCATGGAATAAATATACGAATTTCTCCATCTTATAACTCCCTCTCTTTTTTCAGGATATCCAAGATTAATCCCGCTGTTTCTTCAACTGCTTTATTTGAGACATCAATTACAGGACAACCTACCCGTTTCATGATTTTTTCGGCATAATCCAACTCATCCAAAATACGTTGGAAACTTGCATAATTAGCTCGTGAGGCTAGCCCCAAAGCCTTTAGTCGTTCTTTGCGAATTTCATTTAATTTGTCCGGTGAAATGATTAAACCAATACAATTCTTTCTTGGCACTTTGTATAATTCATCCGGCGGCGGTACCTCCGGAACTAATGGTACATTGGCAACCTTATATCGTTTATGTGCCAGATACATTGAAAGCGGAGTCTTGGAAGTTCGGGAAACCCCGATTAACACAATATCAGCTTTTGTAATTCCTCTAGGATCTCGGCCATCATCGTATTTAACGGCAAATTCAATCGCTGCGATTTTTCGAAAATAATCTTCATCCAGCTTTCTCATTAAACCAGGACGACGGTATGGTTCCTGACCCAATCGATCTGAAAAGGAATTCATTAACGGACTCAGCAAATCAATGGCCATAATCCCTTCTTCGCTTGCCCTTTTGTCTAAGTATAATTTCAATTCAGGTATGACAATGGTATAAGCAATGATTGAGTGGCCCCTTTTTGCCAACAGGATGACATCTTCAATATCCTCAACATCATCTACATAAGAATTGCGGCGAATATCGATCTGCCCGCTAGTAAACTGTGTTGCCACAGCTTTTACTACAAGCTCAGCCGTCTCCCCGACTGAGTCTGATACTACATAGACAACTTCCTTCTGTACCAAAATGGCAGCAACTCCCCTATGCTTTTTCTTCTAGTATTTCTAAATAAGCTTTCGTAATCGTCGTTTTCGTAATTCGTCCTAATAGTAAATATGTATTCGGTTGATCCCCCACTTCTGATACAACAGGTAACGAGTCTACATGATTATGAATCATTTTCTTAGCTGCTTCGAGCAGTGTGTCTTCCGGGTGAATCGTAATGATATTCGGCATTCTTGTCATGATAACACTGACAGGCAGTTCTTGAAGATTTTTATTGCCTAGTGCTGCCCGGAGCAAATCCTTTCGGGAAATAACCCCTGCTAAATGACCCTCGGAATCTACTGCATAAAGTGTTCCAACATCCTCTAAAAACAATTGAACAACTGCATCGTAGACAGAAGTCGATTTTCCCACAACAATCGGATGTGCTTTAAACTCTGAAACTTTTTGATTGATAAACCTGGAAGCCTGTTGCTTTACCTCTAATTTTTCGTTAAAAAAGTATCCCACCCGCGGCCTTGCATCCAAATTTCCTGACATCGTCAGAATGGCGAGATCAGGCCTTAATGCCGCTCTGGACAATGAGAGCCTTTCAGCAATTTCCTTCCCCGTGATTGGTCCGCTTCGTTTAACAATCTGTAGGATTTCATCCTGTCGCCTTGTAAGTTTAATCATTACCACCACCTTACTAATAATTAATATGTAATATTCTATGATGCTTTTTCAAATGTGTTATACTTATTTGTATATAGTATATTACATTTACCCAATTAGGAAAACCTAAAATTTTGACAAAATAATAAACATTTTTTAAATAAAAATTCTCCCGTTAAATTTGTTTGTTGATTTCCGCTC
>NZ_JBALNY010000078.1:10054-18370 GCF_036962145.1 Bacillus sp. JJ1764
TTCCTCTCCAATCAACATGGCTTAATATCATCCTTAGCAATGCCAATAAAAAAATCCCGCTCCTAATGATCGAGATTTATTGCTGACAATTGGGGCAAAAATACGTTTTTCTGGAACTTACTTCTTCCATAACAATTGTCGCACCGCATCTATTGCATAATTCACCTTCTCGGTCGTAAACCTGGCATCGTTCTCGATAATTCCCTGTTTTTTGATCGCCTCTAAATAGGGGACTTTCCATATAGCCGCCAAATTGAATACCCTCCTGCAGAACAACTTTCATTGAATGATAAAGAGTCCGGCGATAACCTTCATTTAAATCATCAATGTCTTTCGTCGGAAATATTTTTGCATGATAACATATTTCAGCTGAATAACAATTACCGATGCCAGCAATAAAGTCTTGATCAATAAAGGTCGTTTTTAAACGGCCATGTTTTTTATTCAAGAGTTTTAGAAACTCATTCTCTATAAAATCAGCCTGCAATGGTTCTGGTCCCAAGTGCTCCAACCGTTCTTTTACTTCATTTGTTGACAATAGATGTAAGTAACCTAAACGGAGCCCTATAAAATAGAGATGATGATCTCCAAAGGATAATCGTACTTGAATGGTTCGTTTTGGTTTTTCTGTTTCTTTCCCAAAAAACATAAAACCCCCAAGCATTAAATGTAGCAGCAGAGTCTGTCCATTTTGCAATTCAAAAAGCAAATGCTTTCCCCGCCTGTTTATCTGCATGATTCTTTGGTTTTTAACCGTGTTTGTAAATAGTTCTGGGTTTACATTAATCGATTTTTCTCGATTTATTTGGATGTCCGTAACGGGTTTACCGGCAATTTTTTCATTCAAGAGCATTTTGTAGTGTTCCATTTCCGGGAGCTCTGGCATTTGAAGACTCCTTTCATATAGGCAGTTAGCAAAGTCATATCCTTAATTTAACCTAATCTCACTCGATCTCATTCGTTTAACGGGGAATTCCCCATTTTTCAGCATGTTAACAGGATTTTCCTTTTTTAAAGCGAATATTTTATGTAGGAAGGTTAGGAAAAGGTCGGTGAGTTCGATGATAAATAAATTTGCCATGCCCGAAGTGATTTTTGGGAAAGGCTCTCTTCAACAGGTTGGAGAAAGTTGTGTTCGGCTTGGAGCAAGAAAAGTACTAATTGTCACTGATGCTGGTGTAATCGAAGCAGGCTGGAATAAAACGGTTGTCAAAAGCTGCCGTGATGCAGGTTTAAACTATGCTTGTTTTCATGATATCACTACCAACCCGAAGGACTTTGAAGCGGAAAATGGAGCTAATTTTTATATTGAACATGGATGCGATGCTATCATTGGTGTAGGCGGTGGCAGCGTCATCGATATTGCCAAGGCCGTCGCTATTTTAGTAACAAACGGCGGTAAAATTGCTGATTATGAAGGTGTTGACAGGATTGAAATTCCGCTTCCACCCTTAGTTATGGCAGGGACAACAGCTGGTTCAGGATCGGAAGTTTCTCAATTCTCTGTCATTGTAAATACCGAGAAGAAAAAGAAAATGACCATCGTATCTAAATCATTAGTTCCAGACATTGCCATAGTGGATCCAGAGACGCTATCTACAAAAAGTGCAAGGCTGACTGCCTCCACTGGTCTGGATGTTTTAACACATGCAATTGAATCATTTGTTAGTATCGCAGCCACTCCAATGACTGATGTATTTGCAAAGAATGCTATTAAGCTCGTTTCGAATAATCTCAGGCCTTCCGTGGCTTCAAAATTGAATGCAGAAGCAAAGGAAAACATGGCCATGGCAAGTTTACATGCTGGACTCGCCTTTTCTAACGCTATTTTAGGGGCTGTTCATGCCATGAGCCACTCCATTGGTGGAAGATACCCAATGCTCCATGGTGATGTTAATGCTGTCCTTTTGCCTCATGTGATGGATTTTAACCTTTTAGCTAATCCGAAACGATTTCAAGAAATTGCTGAATTACTTGGAGAAAATATCAATGGTTTAACGCCTTTTGAGGCTGGGAGAAAGGCAATTGAACACGTTAAACAATTATCCATTGATATCGGTGCCCCACAAAATCTATCAGAAATGGGTTTTGAAGAAAAGATGATTCAAAAGATCAGTGAGCTTTCCCTCCAAGATGCTTGTATGATTACCAATCCCCGTGATATTTCAGCAAATGATGTCGAAGTTTTGTTGAGAAAAGCATTATAAGGGAGGCACCATGAAAAACAGAGAACAAATGATTGAACTGTTAACAGGGGTACAATCTTCAAAACGAAATTATTACACAGAGCTAAAAAAAACGATTCATGAACTCCAAAAAAAGAATACACAATTAGAAATCATTAACGAGCTTATGAAAAGCTTTAATGTAGATATGTCCATGGATAACATGTTGAAACATGTACTAGAAAAATTAAAAACGATATTTCCGATTGATAGAATCAGCCTATCCTTATTGCATGGTGGGGAATTAGTTTTAGCAAACATCTACCCTTTCGAATCCTTCGAATTGACAATTGGATCCCTCCATCCCACGAAGAATTCTTTATACTGGCATGTATTACAGTCGTCTGAACCTTATTATCACTTAGTTGAGACGAACAAAAACCATGAGGCTTGGTTTGAGGATCACGCTTTTTCAAAGCTGAATTTAGTAGCTGTCAACTTATTCCCACTTATCAGTAAAGGACATGTAAAGGGTATTCTATCACTTGGCAGTAAGGTAAAAATGGACATTCATCTATCAGATCGGGCATTTTTCCAACAGCTCGCTGACCAACTCGCCGTTTGCTTAGAAAATGTTCGTCTGTTCAATGAGTTACTTGAGACGAAAAAACAATGGGAAGAAACCTTTCAAGCAGTTTCTGACGCCATTTTTATGGTTGATGTGAATGGAAAGCTTATCCAAGCTAATCACTCGGCTTTCCAATACTTATCTGAAATGCAGAATCTTACTGAATTGAATGTGGATCAACTTTTATTTACAGAGGAAGTGAACCCATTTAAAGAAACGATTCTTACAAAAAGCCCATCCTCAAGTAAATTACATATCGATAAAAAGGTTTGTGAGTGTTATTGTTTCCCGATTTTTAATGATGCTAATCAGTTATATGCAACGATTATTTACATTAAAGACGTTACAGCGAAAAGCAGGATTGAAGCTCAGTTGATCCAATCCGGCAAACTAGCTGCCATTGGTGAAATGGCAGCCGGAGTAGCTCATGAACTAAATAATCCACTCACTGCCATTATGGGAAATTCACAGCTCTTACTTAGGAAACTTGATCTTCCTGATTCAAGTTATAAACTATTAGAAGATATATATGAATGCGGGAAAAGGAGCAAGAATATTATTCGCAATCTGTTAACCTTTTCACGACAGGATGAATACCTTTTCGAAAAATGTTCGGTCAATGTGGCCGCTTCACAAGTAATAAGTCTAGTTGGAAATCAGCTTTACAAGCAGGCCATCGAAATTGAAACAAGATTCACCCCATCCCTTCCATTGATCGATGGAAGCTGCCAACAAATTGGACAAATTATCTTAAACCTTTTATTAAATGCAAAGGATGCTTTAGAGGATTCGAAACGGAACGGTAAAAAAATTGTTCTTCAAACCTATCTGCAAGAGGAAGACGGATTCAAAAAAATTATATTAACCGTAGAGGATAATGGCTGTGGAATAGAGGCATCGGTGATTTCGGAAATTTTCCACCCGTTTTTTACAACAAAAAACGGATTAAAAGGGAATGGACTTGGGCTTTCTGTTAGTTTAGGGATTGCCGAAGCACATGGCGGAACACTGGAGGCAGAAAGTACACTTGGTGAAGGTAGTACTTTTAAACTACTCTTGCCGATCAATGATTGATGTAAAGAGGTGAAAAAATGTCTAATATCTTAGTAGTCGATGATGAAAGAGAAATTTGCCGTTTTCTAAACCACCTATTAACTGATATGGGGCATACTGTCACATGCTGTACAAGTGGATCAGAATTCGACGGGTATGTCTCTAAACTAGAATATCAATTAGCTTTTCTTGATGTCAGGCTCCCAGACCGAAATGGCTTAGATATTTTACTACATCTTAAAAAGAAGCAACCACACTGTAATGCAATTGTCATGACTGGTTATAGCACTGTAAAAACAGCTATTGAAGCTATAAAACTAGGAGCGTCTGATTTTATTGAAAAGCCGTTTGAAGATATTTCTGATATTGAACAATTAACACACCAACTGTTAACAACCACACCCTCCCCTACTCTTAGTGATGCCTATGATCTATCCAACCGCTTAGGCTGTTTTATTGGCAATAATGAAGAGATGCATCACCTTTACACTTTAGCCTATAAATTTGCTCAAAAAAATGTCAATGTATTGATCGAGGGGGAAACGGGGACAGGAAAGGAAGTATTAGCCCATTTCATTCATCAGGCCAGCCAGCGATCTGCGTTTCCATTCGTTGCCGTCAACTGTGGAGCTATTTCTGAAAGTCTGTTGGAAAGTGAACTGTTCGGCCATACAAAAGGCGCCTTTACGGGTGCAATAAAAGAGCGTAAAGGGTATTTTGAATTGGCAGGAAAAGGCACCTTATTTCTTGATGAAATTGGGGAAGCTTCCCTTGCGACACAAGTAAAACTATTACGTGTTCTTGAAACGGGAGAATTCATGAAGGTCGGCGGGGAATTCACACATAGGAGTAAAGCCAGATTAATTGCCGCATCCCATGTTGATTTACAAAAAGCAGTTGACTCTGGGACATTCCGCGAGGATTTATTATATCGCCTGGATGTAGTCAGGTTAACCATCCCCCCATTACGAAGCCGACTCGAAGATATTCCGTTATTTATCCAACATTATATAAAACAGCAAGGCCTTGATCTAACCTTTGACAATGAGACAATGAAGTATTTGTGTAACTATCAATGGCCGGGAAATATGAGGGAACTGATCAACGTCATTAAATGGACCATAGCATTAGTTGAGGGGGAAACATCAACCATAACACCTAACTATCTTCCTGGAAAAATAACGAACTCAAGCCCACCCCTTTCTCATACTACTGTAATAGAACGCAAAGGAATTTCCTCATCGTCTTTTTCAACAGAAGAATATTTAAGGAAGTGGCACCAAGATTTAATGTTGCTATGGGAAATGGATAGAGGCGTTGATTTACATAAAATTCTTGATATGATCAAATCCTTTGAATCTAAAACAGTTCAAGCACTTATCTATAAAGCACTGCAAACAACAATCGGGAACCGTAAAGAGGCAGCTGATTTGCTAGGCATTTCTCAAAGAAAACTAAGATACTATTTGAATGAAAAAAAATAATCCATCATACAGCCGAAAAAGACCGGAATTATCTACCCGGTCTTTTCAGTTTTCAATTTTGCTATACGATTAATTCATAGTTAGAACAATCCGGCCGTTGATCTTTCCAGATTCCATTTTATCAAATACATCATTGATCGCATCAAGCGGAGCCGTTTCGATTTGTGAACGAACTTTTCCTCTGGCAGCAAAATCTAGGGCTTCCTGCATATCTTTTCTAGTACCGACGATGGACCCTTTTACGGTAACACCATTCAAAACTGTATCAAAAATCGGAATTGGCAGCTCATCATGCGGCAATCCAACAACTACTAGAGTCCCACCTCGTTTAACAGATTGATAGGCCTGTTCAAATGCTTTTTTCGTGACGGCCACACTTACTGCAGCCTGTACACCGCCTACTTTATCTTGAATGGCCGCTGCTGGATCCACTTTCATCCCGTTTACAGTAAAATCCGCACCTAATTCTTTTGCCAATTCTAACTTTTCATCATGAATATCGACCGCTACTACATTAAAGCCCATCGCTTTTGCGTATTGAAGAGCGATATGACCCAGACCGCCAATTCCATAGATGGCCACCCAATCCCCTGGCTTTGCTTCAGACACTTTCAGAGCTTTATAGGTGGTAACCCCTGCACATAGAATTGGTGCCACTTCAACTGGATCAAGACCCTCTGGTATTCTGGCAACATAATCTGCTGGCGCTTTACAGTATTCCGCATAACCCCCATCAACGGAATAGCCACCATTTTGTTGCTTCGTGCAAAGCGTTTCTCTTCCGCTTAAACAATATTCGCACTCACCACATGCCGAAAATAACCAAGGAATCCCAACACGATCGCCGATCTTTAGGGATTTTACGCCTTCACCAAGTTCTGTTACAATACCTACTCCTTCATGGCCAGGTATTAACGGAAGCTTTGGTTTTATCGGCCAATCTCCGTGTGCCGCATGAAGATCGGTATGACAAACACCACATGCTTCCATTTTTACTAACACTTCCCCATATCCCAATGTTGGCTTTGGCACTTCCTTAATTTCCAACTGCTGTTTGAATTCGCTTACAATTGCTGCTTTCATTCCCCATTCCCCCTAGTGAAAAATTCACCTATATACTTTGCAAGTAACATGCCAATCTTATATACTTGCAAAACATTAAATAAGTTGAGGGGAAGTATTTACATTCAGCCGATCTTTCGGCACTATTAACCGATTGCATGGCCAAAACTGCCGGAAAGCTAAAAATACCCACAACGTTTGTGAGTATTAATTCCAATCAACATTACCATTTAATCTTTTCAAAAGCTGATACGGTCGCACTTTAAACGATTCATAAGGCAAACATTGTCCCTTCATCGCATCCATTACCCTGGGGATGTACTTTCCCCGTTTAATGAATTGTTTTAGGTTTTCAGGATGAAGTTTGATAAATTGTACTTCTTTTGTTTCATTTGATAGGGTTAAAGAGCCTTCTATTGCTTTTCCTAAAAATACAATTGTAATGTTGCTCCCATTGGAATATACGCCTGTTACCCCTTCTAGTTTGACTTGAATCCCCGTTTCTTCAAGGATTTCTCTACAAAGTGCCTTATCGAGTGTTTCACCCTCATCAACCCCTCCGCCGGGAAGCTCCCAGGTGTCCGATCGCCAAAATGTTTTTACCAAAAGTGTTTCATTTTTTTCATTCGTTATAAAGCCACTCACCGTAACCGATTGTTTAGGTGAGCTGTAGGTTCCTGTCGGGGTTAGGAAATCTTGATAAGAGCATAGAATAAACTGCTGTAGATTGGGTTGCGCATGTTGATACAATTCATCTTTTTGAATTCTCTCTGTGATGTTTTCATACTCTTGATAGCTAGGATATTCCCAAATGACGATGACCTCATCTGAAGTGGATGTGAGCCAGCTTCCTATTAATTTCGCTCCATTTTTGATGTAACTAGGAAACAAGTATTCATTCAAAAATTCTTTTAGTGAATCAGCCTTATCTGGGAGAACTCGATACGTTTCTCTTAAAAAGAACATTTCGTGATCCTCATTTCAACTTTGATGTACATTTATTTTATGTACATGCATATAAAGGGTTCGGGGCCCTCAAATGAAAGACAATTCTAGAGTGTCCTTTCCGTGAAATGTCTTTCATTCACCTCTTGAAGGACAAGTCCTGGCTTGACCTCGCTTGTTCTGTCCTTCATCCACATTATGAAAGACAATTCCTTGCTTGACCTTCTATGATTTGTTCTTCATCCACCACATGAAAGACATTTCATGGCTTGTTCTTCTCTAATTTGTTCTTCATCCACCTTATGAAAGACATTTCATGGCTTGATCTTCTCTAATTTGTTCTTCATCAACCACATGAAAGACAATTCCATACTGGTCCTTCTCTAATTTGTCTTTCATCCACTCATTGAAAGACAATTTCTAGCTGACCTTCAGTCAATTTGTCCTTCATTCACACTATGAAAGACAATTCCATACTGGTCCTTCCTTTAATTTGTCTTTCGCGCATTCTCTTTTTTCTACATCTCATCTATTCTCACGCAAGAAATCCCCATCTTTGACAATTTATTAAAGACATCCTTCAATGCCATTATGGTGTTCATTGGTGCATCTTCATCTGCGCCCCATGTAGTGCCGCAATCATGCAATAGGACGACATCCCCCTTTTTTATTTGATGGAGAAGCCTGTTTTTCACTTTTTCACTTCCCCCATTACTGCGCCAATCTTCTGCCATTACAGACCAAAGGATGATTTTATATTTTTTCAAAAGAAATAAATCAAACAGATTTAACAAACCCCAAGGTGGACGGTAATAGATGGGACGTTCTCCCGTTATTTTTTCAATGATGAAGGCACTTTTCTCCAAGTCCCTGCGAACCTTCCAAGGGCTCATCCCCCAATTAGCTCTATGAACGAAGTTATGAATCCCAAGTAAATGTCCCTCATCGTATATTCTTTTGATGATTTCGGGATATTTTT
>NZ_JBALNY010000078.1:18396-19271 GCF_036962145.1 Bacillus sp. JJ1764
TGCGGAGTATAAACTGGGTTTGGACCGTCATCGAAGGTAAATGCCACTTCCGTTGAAGAACCCTTACGCTTAATCACTCCGATTCCAAAGACCCGAGTTATTAAATAAGGAACAAACCAATAGAAGATAAGAATAATACCTATTAGAAAAATGATTTTTATCATCTTCACTTTTCTCCTTTAACATCCCATTTTCTTTTTAAAACAAGACTTAATATAGACGTTAAGATCAGCAGTCCTCCTCCAAGCATAAATGGAAGTAATCTTCCATGACGTACACCTGCAAAGAGGCTGCTCACCGAAATTGTATACGGCAAGATACCCAAGGCTGTTGTCCAAAGAAATGCCCTTCTATTTACTCCCAAAATTCCCGAGGCATAATTGATAAAATGGTAAGGAACTAATGGGATAAATCGGATGATCAACAGCCCGATTTCTCCTTGTTTGTCCAGCCAACGAGCTACTTTTACCAAATAAGGTTTTGCCAACGGTTCAATCAGCGGACGGGCAATCCATTTTGACAGTTGATAGGCAAGAACAGCTCCAAAGATCCCGCCAATCCAAGAATAGATGCCACCGGCTACTGGGCCATAGATTTCAATTAAAAATAGCGAGACAAATTCACCCGGTGCCGGTATGACATTTACCAAGGTTTGAATGATAATACCCAAGATTACTCCGAAAATGCCCAGATGACGAATCGTTTCAAGCCATCCTTTTGCCGTTCCTGTATGGACAAAATACAAATACATCCCTGTTAGAAATAAAAAAAGAATCAAGGTTACAATCGAAATTGTTTTCGCTATGGGCTGCTGTTCTTTGGATGAGATTAATTCCATATTTCACCTTCCTATTTACTTAGGCTCTGTTAAACTT
>NZ_JBALNY010000078.1:19334-25048 GCF_036962145.1 Bacillus sp. JJ1764
TCTTCGTGCCTTCCGCTCCTATCAACAGGGTTCTTTTACTTTACTTATGAACCGATCATGTATAACGATAGTTTTTGTTTATTTTGATAATGGTCCTTTGCATGAATAACGATCTCTGATGAAGCAAAAGCAGATTCTTTTGGATGAAATCGTTTTGAGTTTTCTTTCATTAGCTGTATCTGTTCTGGATGGCAGAGTAAATAAGATAACTCTTTGATTAAATCATTGTGTGTTTCAGCTTGAACCGCAACACCCGAACCTACTAAAAATTTTGCATTATCCTGTTCTTGACCAGGTATTGGCTTATACAGAATCATGGGCAATTCCATCGCAATCGCTTCAAATGTGGTGACTCCACCAGGCTTTGTAATCATTAGGTCAGAAATAGCCATTAATTCATGTACATAATCTATATAACCCATAATGTAAAAATGATGTTGTGAACCTTTTGTTTTTTCCAACATTTGCGTACGAAGTTTTTCATTATGCCCACAAACAACCATGATTTGAATCGGCCGTGATAATTGCTCAAATTCTTGAATATTGGAAATGCCATCACCAATCATTCCACACCCGCCGCCCATTATTAATACTGTAGGCAAATGTGGATCGATCCCATGTTTTTTATACAATTCCTCTTGGTGAAAGGCTTGAGAAAATTGCTGACGAATGGGAATCCCGGTGTGGGCAATCCGATGCTCCTCTACTCCTAATTGAATTAAGGAATCCTTGACAATCGTGGATCCCACAATGTATTGATCGGTATTAGGGTAAATCCAGCAGCTATGATCTGTATGATCCGTAATGATGGTGACGGTAGGAATATCAATGAATCCATATGTTTTTAGCTTCGACATAACAGCTGCGGCTAAAGGAAAAGTGCTGACTACAACTGATGGCTGCACCTCTTTCATTAATTTAAGCATTCGCCCGAGTCCTGAAGAGAAAATGGATTTCATAATAGTAGATAAAGTATTGGCTCGGCGAGTTTTTTGAAAAAGAAATCCATACAGCTGTGGGAATGTTTTCACGCCTTGTAGGTATAGGAACCGGCTGACTTGATTGGAATAAGGATGAACCCACTCCATAAAATCAAAAATCACAGATTCTAAATTCGAATATTGAAGCTGGATTGCTTCATGAAGAGCTTTTGCTACCTGAACGTGACCATCACCATAGTTACCGGTTAGAATTAAAACTTTTTCTCTATTTAATGCTTTCATGCAGGATCCTCTCCTTTTATACGTGACGGAATAATCTCTATTGATTCATGTATTTTTACGAATGAGCAGTCTTCAACAATAAGCGCTATAATGATGGTACAAAAAACTTCTTAAGGAAACATGCCGTTCTTTCTTAAGATTTTCTTAATAGTAAAAGCAGAACTTCAGAAAATCTTCAGAAATTCTATCGATTTTTCTTAAGAGGAATGGAGTAAAATTTAGGAGATAGAAAGGAGCGGTTTTCATGTCACAAGAAACGATTTTAATCATAGATGATGAAAAAGAAATCCGTGATCTTATTGGAATTTATCTTACAAATGAGGGATATAACGTATTAAAAGCGGCAGATGGCATAGAGGGGTTACAGTACTTGGAGAGTGAGACCGTTCATTTAGTCGTATTAGATATCATGATGCCGAGGCTCGATGGGATACAAGCTTGTATGAAAATTAGAGAAAGCAGAAATGTTCCTATTATTATGCTATCAGCAAAATCGCAGGATATGGATAAAATAATGGGACTTACGACCGGTGCAGATGATTATGTCACAAAGCCATTTCAGCCATTAGAATTGGTCGCAAGAATTAAGTCACAGCTACGTCGTTACCTTCGACTTAACCATTTGGATGGGAATCTTCAGTCAAGTGACAGCCAACAAATGGATGTTATTACGATTGATGAACTGATCATGAATGTTTCGACACATGCGGTTTCAGTTGAAGGGAAAGATGTAAAGCTTACACCTAGGGAGTTTGCCATTTTAGAACTATTAGCTCGGAATCCTGGGGTCGTGTTTAGCACAGAAAGAATTTATGAGCGAGTGTGGAATGAACCATTTTATGATTCTGAAAACACGGTAATGGTTCATATTCGAAATCTACGGGAGAAAATTGAAAATAACCCGCGGACGCCAAGGTATATCAAAACCGTTTGGGGGGTAGGGTATAAAATTGAACAATAAATATAGTAAAAAACTTGCCCAACTAGTGAAGAGCAGCATCCGTATTCAACTTTTTTTAGCGTTTATTATCTGTATCCTATTTTCATTGCTAGTTGCTTTTGTCTCAAGCCCTATTTTAGAATTTAAAGAACGAAAGCTTGATTATACAGAAGGAATAGTCACAATTGATGACAGTGCTCGCGAATTAGTAAAACAATTTCATCAAATGAACCTTGATATAAATGGACTTGTCAAAGAATTAGGAATTGAAGATCCTGAATTTAATAAAACATTTCTTAACCGGCGGCTACCAACCACAGTAGCTGCGAATGACAGGATAAAAGTTCCTGTTGATGAAAATTTAGCTTATCATTTAAGCAAGCAGGAATTAATCCAATTTTTACTAAATAAACAACAAAACAAGCTGGAAATCGTCGTCACAAATACAGACGGAAAAATTCTTTATAAATCAAAAGGCGTGACCAAAACAGAAGTCAATCTCAAGACAGAAATGGCAAATGCCAAAACGGTTTTTTTCGGAAAACAGCGTAATGAGCATCCGAAAATCACCAGATTGTATCCCATTACTTTAAATGGTGACAAAAACTATGTAATCGTTAGTGGTTATCCAAAAGCAACTGTGTTTTATGAAACGGAACCTGGTGTTACACCTTATCTACTAGGAACCCTCACATTTATTCTCTGTTTTTATTTCATTACCAAACGCAAAATGACAGAAATTGAGGAAATCGCATTAGGTTTAAAGGAAATAGCCAAAGGAAATTTACGGTATCGGATACGGGAAAAAAGTCAGGATGAATTGGGGTCTCTCGCAACAAATATCAACTACATGACGTCCGAATTACATGAAATGATTGAACGAGATCGCCAATCGGAAAAATTGAAGGATGAATTGATCACAAATGTCTCCCATGATTTGCGGACACCGTTAACCTCCATTATGGGATATTTAAGGCTTGTGAAGGACCGACAGTATAAAAACCAATCCCAATTAGATGAATATGTGGATATTGCCTATGGAAAATCAGAACAATTAAAAAAATTAATTGAAGATCTTTTTGATTTTACCCGCCTAAATTATGAAGGCGTACAGCTCAAAAAAGAAAGGGTAAGCTTAAACCAACTTCTAAGGCAGCTAATGGAGGAACTTGATCCCATTGCTCAAGATCACAATGTCAAGTTTATAAGTGAACTTCCGAAAGATCATATTCTGATGGAGGTTGACCCCAATCAAATGGTCCGAGCGTTAGAAAATGTATTAAGCAATGCGATAAAGTACAGCACCCCTCCAGGAAACATCTATGTAAAAATGATCAAAGAGGGTTCTAACGTGAAAATCTCCATTTCAAACCCCTGTGAAACTTTATCGGAAGATGAGGTTGCCAGATTATTTGATCGGTTCTATCGAGTAGATACTTCTCGCTCTTCCAATAAGTCCGGCGCTGGATTGGGATTAGCGATTACCAAAAGTATAATCGATTTGCATAATGGTTCAACATGTGTCTCCTATGATGATCAAGTCATTCAGTTTTCAATAGTTTTGCCGATTAACCCATGAGAGGACCGTCAAAAATGACGGTCCTTTCAGCGTTTCGTAACATGAAAATCTAAAACACGGTCGATTTGTAAAATGATATCAATTAATTCTTGATAATCATGGTAGATTTCTTCTTGGGCATGTGCTGTATTATTCCGTAATACCTCTAAATGTTTGAAGAATTCCCTGCACTTACTATTGCTTTCAAACCCTAACTGACTCATCAATTTCGGTGTTTTTCTGATAATCGTCCCCTTATCCCCTAGTTGAATGTTATCCAGTAACGATAATCCCTCATTTTTTTCCATTCGTTTATGCAGCATTTCAGTCGCTTTCACTAACCGTTCATCGGAAAGATGCTCTTTCCAACTATCATCCGGAAAGACATCTTTAATTAAAGAAATTAACAACATTTCTAAAAGTGAAATCAAACTGAACACCAACATCCGAATGGGTTGCTTATGAAGATCCGCAATGGTCACAATTTTACTAACCTTATTTTTTTCCAGAATAAATATATATTTTCTGTCTCTCAGTATTTCGAGCAATTCGATTAATGAGGTTGAATCTGATATGAGGTCCTCCGAATGAAACGGTCTGTAAAAATCATCAACCGTCCCTTCGAACAATTCGTCTCGTAAAATAAATCCGGCAATTTTCCCCTTGATCTCTACACCATACACATCAAAATCCCTTTGATGCATTTCATTTTTTATTAGTAAGGCTTGATTGTCTGGCCGGCATGTATAGAGATCTTCCGCTAGCAAATCAACATTTAAGTTTTTTTCGTAGATAACCTTTAACTTTTCATAGCCTTTTATGGTTTTAGAATTCATAGAAATCCTGTCCTTTTAGAAAATTAATATTTCACACTATTATAATGCTAATGATGTATATTGAATAGAGAATAGAGGAAGATAAAAATACTTACCATAGATTGGGAAATTAAGGGGAAAACAGATGAAGATTCGATTCGGCTACGTAGCAAATGCATTAGGATTATGGGATGCAAGTCCATCTAAGGCACTTACTTTTGCGAGATATTCAGCACTTCCCAAAAACGAACGAATGGAAAAACTAAAATCCATTACAGCACAAAACCTACAACATACAAAAAGAATTCTTTATTATAACATTGCACACGAAATCGAATTGTACCGGTTTTCCAGTTCACTTGTCCCCTTAGCGACTCATCCAGAAGTGATGTGGGACTTTATCTCCCCTTTTAAACAGGAATGGGAAGAGCTTGGTCAGCTGGTAAAAAAATTCAAACTTCGTGTTAGCTTCCACCCCAACCAATTCACCCTTTTTACTAGTCCGAGGGATGAAGTAACCACAAATGCTGTGACAGATATGGAATTTCATTATAAGATGCTGGAAGCGATGGATGCAATTGGATCGGCTTTAATAAATATTCATATTGGCGGAGCCTATGGCGACAAAGAAACCTCTTTAAACCGCTTCCATCAAAATATCAAAACTCTGCCGCTAGAAATTAAAAAGGTTATGACGTTGGAAAATGATGATAAGACCTATGATGTTCTAGAAACACTCGATACTTGTGAAAAGGAAAACATCCCCATGATCCTTGATTATCATCATTTTATGGCCAATAAGGGAGAAGTCGACCTTCCCCTTTATCTACAGCGCATTTTCGATACATGGAACTCGTTCCATCTCTCCCCTAAGGTACATATATCTTCTCCAAAATCAGAAGAGGCCTATCGTTCACATGCGGATTATGTAGACTTAGATTTTGTACTCCCCTTTCTAAAAATGGCAAAGGAGCTGAACCAGGACTTTGACATTATGATTGAAGCGAAACAAAAAAACTTGGCGATGCACAAGCTGGTTGAAGATATTGCTTCGTTAAGAGGGGTTAAACGAATTTCTGGGTCTTCGGTGGATTGGTGAATTTATTTAAGCCGATTTTAAAAAAAGAGGCTGGGACAAAACCCGCCTCTGTAAAAAAAAACCGGTGAAATTTTACGAC
>NZ_JBALNY010000008.1:0-9961 GCF_036962145.1 Bacillus sp. JJ1764
TGTAAAATCAACATTGTTCTTTAACATTCACTTAGTACCAATTAGACCATTTCAGATGAAAAAATCTGTATTGAAGTTTAAGAGATACAAATGATTTACTATGTTCATTTCGTATTCATTTTTTATGGGGGAGAGCTTGATGTTTCATTTTTTTGAGCATATTTCATTACCGGCTGTATTTTTTTTCGTGATGGCACTTTCTTTTCTAAGTGGGATCTTCGTGTTATACAAAAGGATTCCATTGCATTTCATTCGTCTTCACATAGGTTTTATTTCATTAGCTCCGATTGTCGCTTTGTTAGGTCTGATTACTAACAACGGAAATGTTATGTTTGGTCCTTGGCGTTTTGATTCTCGGTCATGGCTTATAGCCCTATTTGTTTTAACAATCGGCTTAATTGTACAACGATTTTCCATTCGTTATTTATATGGTGACCGTTCTTACCGGAAATATTTTACCCTGATGACCATCACTACCTCTGCAGACACTCTTACCTGGATAAGTAATGATCTTCGCATTTTGTTGTTCTGTTGGGGGATTACACTTTTAGGATTAACCTGGCTAATTAGATTAAATAAGGAGTGGCAGGTTTCGAGAAAAGCGGCAGCCATGACTGGGCGATTATTTTTACTCAGCTGGATCATCTTAGCGGTGACCATCATTTGGATTACACAATCTACAGGACATTGGCAGCTTTCAAATGTACTAACGAAAAACAATTTGGCTCAACTACCTTCAGGGGAGAAGACCTGTATGAACCTCTTATTGATGGTAGCAATGATCATTCCGTCAGCCCAGTTTCCTTTTCAACGCTGGCTATTAAACTCAGTTGTTGCACCAACTCCTATTTCAGCTGTCATGCATGCAGGGATCGTGAATGCCGGTGGTCTCCTGTTGACAAGTTTCGCACCGCTGTTCAGCGGGAGTTCAGCACAAATGATTCTTCTGATACTGTCCAGTATATCCGTGCTTCTAGGAACAGGAATTATGCTGGTTCAAGTAGACTATAAACGGCAACTGGTTGGCTCTACCATGGCCCAGATGGGGTTCATGTTGATTCAGTGTGCATTAGGTGCCTATCTGGCAGCAATTATTCATGCTATTTTACACGGTTTATTCAAAGCGAGCCTCTTCTTACAGGCGGGTTCTGCCATTCAATACAAGAAGTCATTTACCTTCAAAGACCGGCCGCTGTCCTTTTCGTGGCTTATGGCTGGAGGGATTTTGGGTCTCTTAACAGGGATTGGTTATTGGCTTATCTCTCATGGAGGGGGTTATCAATTGGTAAGTACTTTCATTTTAGGGTGGTCCGTGGCATTTGCCTGGACCGGACTCGTGGCGTTTGGGAATGGTCGTGTTAGTAAAATGGCTGGGCTAATTTCGCTAGTTGGAGCGGCAATTATGTTCCACTTCATTCATACGGTATTAGATCGTTTGTTAGATAAAACAGTGATAAATGGAAGTCAACCACATGCCTATGCAGCCATTTTGATCCTGTTGATCATTGGCGGAAGTTCTCTTTGTATATGGATCGCACGAAGTCGTTCCTCGAAGCTTTTTACATTCATTTATCTATGGCTCGTACATTTAGGTGAGCCACACAAAGATTTAGTTGAAAGCCATCCACAATATTTGGCAAAATCCTTATCTAATAGGAGGTCGTTTGGATGACAACCATTTTAGCCAAACCATTAAATGGGGAAAAGCAATATGAAGATCTTGATATTTATGATTTGGTGAAGTCAGCGAGCAAAGTCATTTCACCTCTTGGTCCTATTAGCAAGTTTGCAGCTCGCAGTCCTTGGGCGGGTTTAGAGGGGCATACATTTGAAGAGATCGCGCGTCGTTTTCAAGATATTTTTGATATTGAGCTATTACCCAATGATTCTATCTTGCAGACTGCTCGGAATCAAGGAGAAATAGATTTACATTTTTTAGAAGAAGTCCTCCAGCAATGGCTAGATACACAGTCGATCAAATTACCTCATGAAACTATTAGGAGGTTTTGCCGGGCTGCACTATTACAGGATATGCCGTCTCCTAATTTGGCGCTACTTCCCGAAGTAAAGAATATGGCAAAGACATTGAATCGCTTTAAGTCTGAGATGAAGACTAGGCAACACGTGCAAACCCTTAGTCAGCGTTTTGATCGGATTTGGGAACTGGAGATTTCTCGGGATCTCAACACCCATATGATCAAGTGGTGTAAATTATTCTTGGATGAATCTCAAGCTGTTTGGTCGATGCCTAACCGCGAGGAAGGCTTTTATCAAGCATGGCGGAAAATGGTTTCCTTTGACCCAGCAATACGTTCGGATGTACGAAAGCAGATTAATAAATTGCCTACTCAAGCGGATGTTGCCTTACGTGAGGCCTTAACTCAATTGGAAATAGCAGATTCAGAGATTCAGGAATACCTGGAAGCCCATTTACTTGCCTTGCCAGGATGGGCAGGAATGATGATATGGCGTACCCAGCAACAAATAGGAGAACGTTCATTGCTATTTGACTATTTAGCCATACGAATTTCCATGGAGCTTGTACTGATGAAGCCATATCTTCCTTTTCCCAAGGAAAACAAAGAGGATGAAGGGTTCATAGAATCATTAATCGTTGCCTGGCAACAATGGGGGGACCTTCCAATCCAAGCATGGGCACAAATGCCTTTTGAAGAACAAAAAGCTCGTTTGACCCTTGCTTGGCGATTTGATAAGATACTCCGCAATAGANNCCTGGGAAAAGTCATATGAAGATCAATTAATGAACAAAATCATCGGACAACCAACTTCAATGCAAAAAAGTTCTGCTTTGGCACAGTTTGTTTTTTGTATCGATGTACGATCGGAACCCTTTCGCCGCAGGCTGGAAAAAGAAGTTGATTTTGAAACCTTTGGAACAGCCGGTTTTTTTGGTTTGCCGATTGAAACCAGCAAACTAGAAAATGACCATAGTCATAGTTCTTTACCCGTTATATTAAAACCAAAATTCAAAGTAAATGAAATTTTGCCAGAAACTCAATACAATCAATTTAACCAACGATTGCAGGCAGTTCATTCACTTAAAGATACGTTTAAAACGATGAAACACAACTTGATTGCTAGTCTTTTATTGCCGGAGATCAGTGGGCCTTGGCTTAGTGTGCAAACGCTGACCCGCAGTTTTATGCCAAGGAGTAGGGGAAGCCTTTCCAAGAAACTACTTAACAAATGGTTAAGGAAACCTGATGCAGATTTAACACTTGACCGGGTTCGGATGGTAAATTCAGAGTTACCAGTTGGTTTTTCTGATGAGGAAAAGGTGCAATACGTGGGACAGGCTTTAAAAATGATAGGACTGACCGATCATTTCGCTCCTTTTGTGGTGATTTGCGGGCACGGCAGCAGAAGTACAAATAACCCATATGCTGCTTCTCTAGACTGCGGGGCATGCGGCGGAGCATCAAGCGCTTTTAATGCGAGAGTTCTCGCCACTTTATGTAACCTTCCAACTGTAAGAAAATCACTTCAGGAAAAGGGAATGACGATTCCGGATCATACAATTTTTGCAGCTGCAGAGCATATTACAACGGTTGATGAATTAGAATGGGTCTATTTGCCCCAACTTTCAGATGCAGCTGAAGCAGCATTTGCTCACATTCAAAAGGTACTGCCAAAAGTCAGGGAAGAAGTTACGGCTGAGAGAATTGGGAAATTGCCTACTCTTAAGGCTACCTTCAAAAACCCTAATGCTGAAGCAGAGCGTCTTTCAGAGGACTGGAGTGAGGTTCGTCCAGAATGGGGATTGGCAGGAAATGCGGCGTTTGTGATCGGAGACCGCAGTCTGACTCGGCAACAGAATCTAGAGGGGAGAGTTTTCCTTCATAATTATGATTGGAAAAAGGATAAGAATGGTTCTCTTCTTGCCAACATTATATCTGGGCCGGCGACGGTCTGTCAGTGGATTAACCTACAATATTATGCTTCAACCGTTGCACCACATTATTATGGTAGTGGAAACAAGGCAACCCAAACCGTGACCTCAGGATATGGAGTCATGCAGGGAAATGCGAGTGATTTATTAACAGGACTTCCCTGGCAGTCGGTCATGCAATCGGATCAAGAGGGCTATCATTCACCTCTAAGGCTGCTGGTCGTGATTCAAGCACCAAAAGAATACGTTGAACGATTGTTAAATCATGATCAGGCATTCCAACAAAAAGTGAAAAACGGATGGCTTAAGCTTGCATCCATTGATCCAGAAGGTAACTGGAAGCATTGGTCTTAACTATGTTTTTGATAGAATTCTATATAAAGATAGGTAGTAAATAAAATTAAGAAGGGATAGGGGTTCGTTTGGATAAATCAAAGGGTCAACTGGAGGCCGAAGTCAGTAAAGCGTTAACTCAATGGGAGAAAAGTTATCTTGGGAGAGGTTCTATATCTGTTAAGTCAGATATCTTACGCGATATGATCATTGTTACCTTGACTGGAATTTTAACCCCGGCTGAATATGCACTATGTAAGGATAAAGAGGGATTGTTATCTATAAAGAATACCCGAAACAGTCTAGTCGAAACCGGGCAAGAACAATTAAAGGATATTATTTTTTCACTCACCGGTCAGGAAGTAACAAGTTTTCATACCGATATCAGTACCCAGACTGGTGAAAGGTTCATGGTCTTTAAACTTTCAGGTGATTTAGAAAAATTATTGTCTTAAAAAATGGGGTGGATGAAATGAATATGGATGAAAAGAAAAAGGTGTTGTTTGTGATTGGAATGGATCAAAATCCAGAACGAATCATTAAAAAATTTACTAGTCATCAATCGAATAGTATAACCTTGCCATATTATGGACCAACCATTTTACCGTTTGGAGAATTAATGCGAGACATTATCATCGCAGTTTACCAGGAAAATGTCGAAGAAATATTTGTTACCTTATCAAAGGATAACCGAAAAAAAGATAGAGAGATTTATCATAAATTAGCGGAACATGAAGGTTTCCAAGAGAAACTGCAAACATTAGATTATTTATTTCATCATTGTATGCCGGAATTTCCTAATGTCAGCATCCAAGAATGGCTGGAAGGAAACACCACATCACCGAATAAAATGGATACTATTGTTAATGTTATTCGGAAACATCCGTTAATGCCTGAAAATGTAAAGGTTACAGAAATTATCTTAGAGAATGAACATCCATCAGAAATTACATCTCTAACCAGCTAACTCCATCAAAAAGAGCCTAAATATGGTGAACTAGTCCATATGGTTCAAAAAGCCCCTTACATTAACTCACTTTAAGGGGATTTTTATTTTTATGAATTTGGTTATGTTTTGAAGAATGTCCTTTATTCAAGGCCACCAATAAGATCATCCCTAAGATACAAGCTGTTCCAACCCATTGGAAAATACCATAGGGCTCTTTTAACCAAAAGACTGTTGTTACAACAGCAGCTAGTGGCTCTATGCTTCCTAAAATGCTTGATTCTTTCGGATCCAACTTTTTTAAACTTTCTATATAGAACCAAAAGGCAATCATTGTTCCAAAAATAATAATGAATACTAAATAAACATAAGCTTCTATTGTTAAGCTTGCATACTCCATTTGCCATGGCGGATGGATAAAACTTAATGCAAAACTGCCGATTAACATAGCCCATCCAACAATGACAAGTGAATCAAATTGCTTCAGTAACGGTACGGCATAAAGAGTATAAAATGCTAAAGCTATTCCAGATAACACTCCCCAAACAACGGCAACTGTAGGCACAGATAATTGTGAGAATGTTCCGTTTGTTAATAAGAAAAAACAACCAACTAAAGCCAGAGAAACAGTCAACAAATCTCTCTTTGTTGGCACAGCTTGTTTGCGAAAAATAAAATATACGATAATCATTACAGGTGCTAAATACTGTAATAGCGTGGCAACCGCAGCATTTCCATGTTCAATGGAAGCCATATAGGTGTATTGAACACCAAGCATACCGATTAACCCGAAGATCATCAATTGAATGGCTATCTTTCGAGTTTTCCAAACACCAAGGATCTGAGAACGGTCCTTTGTAAAAAATTGAACGGTTAGTAACAAACAACCCGATACTAGTAATCGAATCGTTACAAGCCAATTTACATCAATTTGATCCTGTTGAAATAGTTTTTTTGCAACTGTTCCCCCAATCCCCCAAAATACTGCTCCCGTTAGAACTAGAAATATTCCCTTTAGTCTTTCCATAATTGATTCTCCACCCTTAAATATAAAAATAGTGTTATGATGTATAAAATGATAAATGACTAACGGCTGAAAATATACCTGAATTGAATAAAAAAGTATAAGGATATTGAGGTGTTACATGCAAATTAAAGATTTTATGATTGACCAAAGTTTAAAGGAATTAACTGAACATCGAACAGTTATGTTACCGATTGCTTGTTATGAAACTACGATTACCCAAAATATACATCAATATATACCACTTCATTGGCACGATGAATTTCAGTTTGTTCATGTTATAAAAGGAGAAGCCAATTTTCAAATAAACGAAGAAAGTATTACGGTACAAAAAGGCGAGGGGCTGTTTATAAATAGCGGCTGTCTGCACATGGCAAAAGATATGAATCATTCAGGATGTACTTATATTTGTTTAAATGTTTCACCACATTTCGTTCTATCTCAAGAACTTTACACAACCTATGTAAATCCCTATATTCAAGCGACTAATTTACCTTACTTACATTTAGATCCGAAGGAAATTTGGGAAAAAAACATTTTAAATGCTATCTTAAACATCAATCAATTGATCCAACAAAAGACATCATACTATGAAATGGGCATCACCATTCAGCTAACGTTAATTTGGAAAAACATGGTTGAAAATGGATTCCAATTAAAGTTCGAACAATCGGAAATGGTGAAGAGTCAACGAATGAAGCAGATGTTAAATTGGATCCACCTACACTATGCTGAGAAGATCCTTTTAGAGGATATTGCTAAAGCTGGCCATTTAAGCCGCTCCGAATGCTGTCGCTATTTTAAACGAATTTTAAAGAAAACTCCGCTACATTATGTAACGGATTATCGGATTCAAAAAAGTTTACTATTACTTCAACATCCAGAATCCAATGTCACAGATGTAGCTTATCAAGTAGGGTTTAACAGCACTAGTTATTTCATTGAAACATTTCGAAAGTCGATGAGTATGACACCCTTAGCATACAAAAAGTTCAAAAGCAAATAATAGGTTATTTTTGCCATTTCCCTCTTATGACTTTTATCGCTTAGGAATTTTCTGATATTTGATATCATGAAGCCAAAAGGAACGAAAGAAGGAATTTTAGTGTTTAAATGGATATTGGTGACAATAATTGCTATTTTACTCCTATTGTTCGCCATCTCAAGAATTTGCCGGATAATGTTCGAAAAGGACGCACAAGTGATTGTTTCATCATTACTTCAAAGTGCTGATATTAAGGGAACAAAAACAATTCAGGAAGAAGACATGAAAGATTTACCATTTGCAGTGCAAAATTGGCTAAGGAATTCAAATGTTATTGGAAAACAGCCCATAAAAACGGTTCGTTTAAGACAAGAAGGTAGAATGCGTATAAAAAAAGATGGGCCTTGGATGCCTACAACAGCCGAACAGTACTTTACTGTGGATCAGCCAGGGTTCGTATGGATGGCTGATGTTAAAATGTTACCACTTGTTCAACTGTCGGGCCTCGATACCTATAAAAACGGTATGGGGAAAATGATAATAAAACTTCTTTCTATCATCCCTGTTGTGAATTCTAAGGGTCAAGAGATTAACTCAGGAACGATGATGAGGTATCTTGCCGAAATGATGTGGTTTCCTTCAGCTGCATTAAGCCCATATATCCAATGGGAAGAAGTTGATGAAAACACAGCAAAGGCAACTATGGAATACAAGGGTATATCCGTTTCTGGAACTTTTTATTTTAATGAAATAGGAGAAATTCTTCGCTTTTCAGGAAAACGGTATAGGGATGTTAATGGAAAGTACATCCTGAGTGATTGGGGTGGAGAGAATAAGGAGTTTACAGAGTTTTCTGGAATCAGAATACCCAGTAAATCGGTTGTCATTTGGTACGAGGAAGAAGGTCCCTTTGAATGGTTTGAAATTGAGATTAAGGATATTGAATTTAACCAACAATCGTTATGGTAGTAAATAATGTTCGTTAATGGAGGAATTAAGTATAGAGGACAATAAAGGGGAATAAATGAAATATTAACTTCTTTAGGATCGTTGAATTAAAAGTAAGCAGGTATTCATAATTTTCGCATGATCTCCTAATAATAAAAAGAAAAAGAAAAAATGATTATTACAACTTGTATAACGGGCATCGGAACAGCTATTCAGATTCAAAAATTGCTTGAATCAAGTATTCCTGAGCGTTTTGCTATAAAAGTAATGGCATATGAATATAAACGATTACAGGAATTAGGTATTACTGAAACCCTTTTTCAAGTGTATGATGTTCTGGGGATTGTTGGCACAAAGGATCCTGAAATAGACCAAGTTCATTACCTATCTTTAGAAGATCTTATTTCCGGTCAGGGCGAAGTGAAAATGAAAAGGATCTTTCATTCTATTGTGGATGAAGAGGGGTTCCAAGAAATCAATGATAATCTGATTCGTAATTTCTCTTTGGAAAGGGTAATTGGATCCATCACTATATTGGATTCGGAAAAAATTCTGACCCATGTAGAGGAATTTATTAATAGACTGGAAATTCGTTTAAATCAGCGATTATCGAATGATAAAAAAATCGCTCTTTATGTTCATATTTGTTGTCTAGTGGAGCGGTTAATTCGCCAAGTTCCTATTGAAATATATACAAAAAGTATTGAAGAATTCGAGCAGTGTCAGATGGAAATGGTACATCTAATTAGAGATGCTTTTAGTGTCATTGAAAATATATATAATGTTAAAATAAATACAGCTGAAATTGGATATATATATGATTATTTGGTATCAGAATCAGGATATCATGAAGATTTTTAACAGCAATTCAATCATATAATATACCTTTGGTCTTGAAAGGAAAGTTTTGGTGAATTGAAATGGAACGTCCAATTATTAATACAACTCCCATGCATATTCAATTAAGGGACCTATTATGGGCAAAAATTGAAAGTGGAGAATGGGGCAGTGGGGAAGCAATTCCCTCTGAACGTGAGTTAGCAGCCATTTATGGTTTGAATAGGACAACCGTAAGATACGCTATACAGGGGCTAGTTGACGAAGGTGTGTTAAAAAAGGTCCAAGGTAAGGGTACCTTTGTCAAAGATCAAAAAATTGCTACTCGATTAAATGAGTTGGTCGGTTTTAGTAAGGTCATGCAGGAAAAAGGGCATAAACCTTCGACTAAGCTATTGTTTTCTGGCAAAAGAAGAGCAGCGTTTAAATACAGTGAAATTTTTAAAATTGATAAAGATGATTGGGTATATCGTATTGTCCGTCTACGTCTGGTAGATGGGGACCCTTACTCCATTGAAGATGCATACATTCCTATGAAATATGTTCCTGGAATTGAAAAGGTAGATTTTCAAGTGATCTCCCTTTATGAATTTTTTGCTCAAAACGGGATTATTTTATCCCAGGGAAAGGAATTACTTAATGTAGTAAAGGTGAGAAATAGTGAGGCAAAGCTATTGCAAATCCCTGTGGGGAGTCCAGTATATCTAAGCAAATACATCAGCCAGGATCAGGAAGGCAGAAGAATGGAGTATCTACATTCTTATAGTAGAAGTGATAAAATTTCTTTATCAATTGAATTTGACTGATAAAATAAGGCAAACACCAAGTACTAAGTAATTTGGTGTTTTTTATTTTGGATATGTTAAACGAAATTGTTGATTTTTTGTACCTTGTTGATTGGAGAGGAAGGCAAGAAGACTACTCGAAAATGCTAACGCATTTCCTTCGTGCATGGGTAAATTCATGGAAGAAAATCAA
>NZ_JBALNY010000008.1:10045-18808 GCF_036962145.1 Bacillus sp. JJ1764
ATCAACAGTCAAGTTTAAAAGAGCCTTTATTTCAAATCGCAGCAAAAGGTACAACGATCAAAGTTTGAATAGGTGATTGAATATAAGATGATATTGGAACTTGTATTTAATACAGACGAAGTTATTTTTATAACATAGCTGTTAATAGGTAAATTCAAGTAATTTACAATCTCTTTGGTAGCAAGCTCGATGTTAAATTCTCTCTTTTTAACAGCTATACGCTCAGAATAATTATTTTCTAAAATATTAATAAATGAATCTACAGTTAGCTCTGTTGAGAAAATTGTAGGTAAAATATAGGATGGTATGAAAATGATCTCCAAATCTAGAGGATCACCTTGGAATGTGGTTAAACGCTTTATTTTGTGAAGCTTACTTCCGAGTATTATTGAAAATAGTTGGGCTAATTCTTTGTTAGCTTCTACTAATTCATAAGATAGCAGTTTAGTTTCCATAACTATTTTATTTTCAGCATCTGTTTTAACAAGTGAAAGATCTTCAATATTTCTCACTAACTTAGGCGGAGCCATATAGTAGCCGTTATTAGGAATTAGGTAAAGAACCCCTTCATCTACTAAATAAGATAAAGCTCCTCTTAGAGTTACTCGGTTAACCTTCCACATATCACACATTGAACGTTCTGATGGCAACTTGTCATGGGGACTTAAATGGTGAACTGCGATATATTCCTCAACAATTTCCTTCACATGATTGCTTACAAGATTGATCCTTCTGCCCATGAACAACATCCTCCATGAAAAAAATACAAGCTGGTATATTAAAAGGATTCTATTAGTTAGATTATCATGATATTTTGGAGTAAGCAATTTTTTTGAAGTACATAAAAAAACGAGTACCTCTTATTTGAATGAGAATAAAAATAGGGGTATTGACAAATTATGGGCAATTGGTACAATGAAATCGTTAGTGGTCCATGTAAAAACCACCAATCTTTTTGTTTTGGTATGTTTATTGTCCGAGTGGTTGGTTATATGAACCAAATGAAAAGGAGGTATCATCAATGTTAAATTTTAATGAGCAAACGTATCTGGAGGTAATGGAGTTTAATTATGGATTAAAAGAACAAATTAACAAAGCTGTTGATCAAATGTATGATGAGGGCTTTGAAAATGTATTTTTAATTGGAATAGGTGGAACAATAGCTTTTATGGAAGAATACGGAAATATCCTAGGAACAAAAAGCAGCATTCGTGTATTTGTGGAGAATGCAGCGGAATTCCAGTTGCTAGGAAATAAACAATTTTCCGATAAATCAATTGTCATTGTTAGTTCTGAGTCAGGAACAACACCAGAGATTATCACTCTATTAAAATCTTTAAAAGAAAGGGGAATACGAACTTTAGGATTTGTTTGTAAAGAACAATCCACTATTGGGAACGAACTTGAACACTTGATTGTTTATCGTGGGTGCAGTGAAACATTTTTCGATCATACGAATCTAGTAAAATTGTTGCTGACTGCACGCTTTATGTATAACGCAGGAGATTTCCCGGATTACGAACAATTTGTAAAACAATTGGAAAATATGATTCCTGCATTAGTGAAAATGAGAAAAGAGTTTGAACCAAAGGCAGCAGACTTTGCTAATAAATACAGTAAAGAAGATTATCATATGCTCACTGGCAGCGGCAATATCTGGGGCGGAGTATATTCAATGGCGATGTGTATCTTAGAAGAAATGCAGTGGATCCGTACACAATCTGTAAGTTGTTCTGAATTCTTCCACGGTGCCCTTGAAATGCTTACGAAAGATACGAGCTTGATGATTTTTAAAGGGGAGGATGAAACTAGGCCACTAGCAGAAAGAGTAGAGAATTTTGCCCTGAAAATCTCTAAGAAAGTATCTGTTTTTGATACAAAAGAATATTCATTTGAAGGAGTAGATGATAAATATAGAGGCATGCTTTGCCCACTTTCAACTGGAGTATTCTTTGAAAGAATCGCCAAGCATTTAGAAGATACTAGAAAACATAGTTTATCTATACGCAGATATTACCGTGTGATGGAGTACTAATGATATTAATATAAAAAGGAATAAGATTAACTATAATGTATTTGGTATATACCACTTGTAGAAATTGGACAATGAGGAAGTTAGTGTCTAATTGATAGTTTAAAATTACTTAAATATTTAGTTAGTGTCACTAAAAATATGGCTAATGTCAAAACTGGTATGTTAAAAAATGAAACTATATAACAATGGAACCTAGTAATAGTACAGATCTATCACTGGGTTTTATTCAATTTAATATCTTGACACTAATTTGGCACGATTTTTGCAAAATATAATAATAGATAAGTGAGGTGAGGAAAAGATGAGACATTTTTTATTTGCATCACATGGTAATTTTGCAGAAGGGATTCGTCATTCAGTGGAGCTGATTGTCGGTAAACAACCGAATATATGGACTCTTGGAGCATATGTCGATGAAAACGTAGATTTAAAAACCCAGATAAAAGAACTTTTTACTAAATTCACAGAAAATGATGAATTAATTGTCGTTACAGACATCTTTGGGGGTAGTGTGAACAACGAATTTATGAATTTAGTCGAAGAACAACAGATTCACTTAATTGCGGGATTAAATCTGCCATTAGTGATTGAGTTGGTGACCATGGAAAAACAGGAAAAGGATACAGAAAAACTTATTAAATCTGCTATAAAAAATTCGAGGAACTCTATTAAGTACTGTAATTCGGAAATAGGCAAAGAACATGATGATGAGGAATTTTAGAAAGGGAGATTAAAAATGATTAAACTTCTACGTGTAGACCATCGATTACTGCATGGACAAGTCGCATTTTCATGGACACAGACACTTGGTGCAGATTGTATTTTGATTGCGAATGATGATGTACCTGTCAATGAATTGCGTAAGGCTACGATTAAATTGGCAAAACCTCAAGGGGTTAGATTGGTCATTAAAAACATAGAAGAATCGATTGCAGCGCTTCAGAGTGGTGTTACAGATAAATACAAACTTTTTATAGTAGTGGAATCTGTGGCTGATGCAGAAAAAATAGTAAGCGCTTATCCGAATATTAAACAAGTAAACTTAGGTGGCATTAAGTCAAAGGATGGTGCAAGAAACATATCAAAGGCTGTAAACCTTTTACCTGAGGAAGAAGTTTTAGTAAAAAAGATGATTGGCCAAGGTGTTGAAGTGGAAATCAGACAAGTACCAAATGATAAAAAGATTCAAGCTCAGGATGTTCTATAAAATAATAAACACTGGGAGGTAGAGTATATGGTTACGGCCTTATTGTTAGGCTTGGTTGCATTTATTTCACAATGTGAATATGCCTTAGGGACAAGTTTAATTTCTCGGCCCATTGTTACAGGCCTATTGACAGGAATCGTCATGGGAGATATTAAAACAGGTATCATCATGGGAGCAACATTAGAGTTAGCTCTAATAGGTTCCTTCTCTGTTGGGGCTGCACTGCCACCGGAAATCATTTCAGGAGGTGTGTTGGGGACTGCATTTGCTATCCATTCTCATGCAGGAACAGAAGCTGCTTTATTACTTGGCCTGCCAATTGCTACATTTGTCCTAATATTGGTGAATTTATACATGGTTTTGATTCTCCCATTATTTGTGCATAAAGCCGATAAGTATGCACTGGAAGCAAATACTCGTGGTATCGAAGTAATGCAATTAATGGGGGGATTTGCTCTGGCAGCTATGATTGGTTTAGTTGTCACGATATCTTACTATGTGGGTAGTGATGTCATTTCTAATTTATTACATAAGGTCCCTGACTTTGTCCAAACAGGCCTTGAAGTCGCAACTGGTATTCTACCAGCACTCGGTTTTGCAATGCTAGCAAGATTATTAATTAATAAACAAGTGTATCCATTCTTTTTCTTAGGATTTATCATTGTGGCATACTTGAAGATTCCTGTTACGGGTATTGCCATTCTTGGTGCTATTATAGCAGTGGTCATAGTGAATCTGAAACAAAACCAAGTTGCTACATCGGAAGGAGCAGTGGTAGTCAATGACGATGATGAAGACTTCTAATCTTGAAAACCAGGAATCAAATGATCAAAGTGAAGAAATAACAAGAAAAGATATTAATCGATTATTTTGGCGTTCCTTTCAACAAGAATTTTCCTGGAACTACGAGCGACAAGGGAATTTAGGTTTTACTTATGCGATGATTCCGATCTTGAAAAAACTTTATAAAAATAAAGAAGATTTAGCAGCTGCCTTAAAGCGGCATTTAGAGTTTTTTAATACTACACCTCATATTGTTACTTTATTGCTGGGGATTTCGGCAGCAATGGAAGAACAAAATGCAAAAGATAAAGATTTTGATGACAACACAATCAATAATGTTAAAGCTTCTTTAATGGGTCCATTAGCCGGAATAGGTGACTCTTTCTTTTGGGGAACCTTGAGATTAATAGCTACGGGTGTCGGTACGTCTTTGGCAATAAAAGGGAATATCCTTGGTCCGATATTATTTTTACTTATTTTTAATATTCCTCATATTGCCCTTCGGTATTTCATGGCAGGTTTAGGGTATAAATTAGGAACAGGATTTTTATTACGTCTCCAAAAGAGTGGAGCAATGGGGAAATTAACTTTAGGTGCTGCGATTATCGGGCTAATGGTTATCGGTGGGATGACGGCCTCCATGATTGATATTCATGTTCCGTTGCATATAGGAAGCGGTAAGGGAGCAACAAAGGTTCAAGATTTACTTGATGAGATTTTACCAGGGATCTTACCGTTACTTTCATTTGGAATCATATACTGGCTGCTAGGAAAAGGGGCAAAGGCAACTACTATTTTACTAGGAATTGCAGTGGTTGGCATAATAGGTGCTTGGTTGGGTATTTTTGGATCATAAATATAGAAAGGAGCCATCGATCAAATGAAAGAAACAATGATGTCGAATATTCTTGAGGAAGAAGAAATCTGTCATGATATCTTTGAAAATATAGAAAGTAATCTTAGCAAACTTAGATCTTTCATAGAAAAGGAAAAACCTAAGAATTGGTTGATCCTTGCGACTGGATCAAGTGCCAATGCGATGTTAAGTGCTAAATACTACATGGAGAAGGTCGCTGATATATCGATAGAAATACAAGAACCTTTTAATTTTGTCCATTATGAAAAAATAAAGGAGACAACAGACTTTGTTTTAGCCGTTTCGCAAAGTGGACATAGTTTTTCGACCATTGAGGCCTTGAAAAAAGTTCAATCAAATGGGAGTGTTCCGACAGCAGTATTGACCTCTAAATTGGAAAGCCCCATCACTCATTATACAGATATGGTCATTGACATTGGCTGTGGAATAGAAAAAGTGGGCTTCGTCACTAAAGGGTTTACAGCTACAGTACTGACATCCATGTTAATAGGGGTAATGACAGGGGAAGTGCTTGGTAATCTTACCAAAGACGATGTCACGAAGGAATGGAAAAAACTTAAAGAGATAACAGCGCAAATTCCTACTGTGATTGAAAAAACCAAAAGTTATTATAGCCTACATGCAGAAGAGTTAAATAGACTCCCACGTTTTGCAGCAATTGGGTATGGACCAACGGTTGGAACTGCGAAAGAGTTTGAAACAAAATTTACTGAAACGGTTCGAGTTCCGTCACAAGGATTTGAATTAGAGGCTTACATGCATGGTCCATATTTAGAAGTAAACAAATCTCATGGACTATTTTTTATCTTAACGAATAGCAAACTTATAAACAGGGCGGAGAAATTAAAACAGTATTTTCGCACATATACTGAGCATTGTTTTACGATTTCACAATTATCTAATCCACTAGATGAAAAAACGCTTACCTTAGGCATAGAGATGGATGAACTTATGAGTCCACTTATAATGGCCATACCCATTCAAATTCTCTCATATAGAATAGCCTTGGGAAGAGGTATTGATTTAGATGTTGATATTTTTAAAGATTTTGACCAGGTATTAAAAAGTAAAGTGTAAAAATTCCTCGGTAAATGGAGTGAAGAAATGGATCATTTACAATTAGTCATTTTTGATATGGATGGGCTCTTGTTCGATACTGAAAGGATCTCCTTTTCTGCTATGAAAACCATTATAGAAAAACAAGGTTTTTTTTTCACCCTGGAAAACTATAAAAGCATGATTGGTTTAGGGAGTGCAGAGGAACTTGATCATTTGTATAAGGGGCTGTATGGAAAGGATTTTCCTACCCATCTTGTATTAGATGATTATGATACTTTATTAATACAATTAGTGAAAGAGGAAACTAATATCATCAAGAAAGGTGTAGTTAACCTTTTAGATGCAATAGACCGAAGAGGATTAAAAAAATGTATCGCTTCTTCTAGCAGCAGAAACACTATTGAATTTTATTTGTCAATTTCAGGGTTAACGGAGCGATTTGATTTTTATGTAAGTGGAGAAGAGGTTGAGAATGGGAAGCCCCATCCAGATATATTCTTAGAAGCTTGTACACGTGCTAATGTATCTCCTGAAAATGTGCTCGTTTTAGAAGACTCTCTAAATGGTTTAAGGGCTGCAAACAGTGCTAAAATGAGATGCATTATTATTCCGGATCTGATTGAGAAAAATGTGGAAATGGATAAATCAGCTTATGCGATATTCTCAGATCTTGAACAAGTAATACCCATATTACCTAATTAAATTATTTTATTAATGGTATATACCTATAATGGAGGTATATACCATTAATTTTCCAAAAAATACTCAATCTAATAAGGTAAATAACAAACGGAGTGACTACTTATGCAGAACCTAAGTACTGAACAATTATTTGAAGCACTTATTAAGGCTATTGAACTGAACACAAGCAAAGACTTTATTTTGCTGTTAGTAAATGAGATCAATCAAAGAATTATTGATCACGCATTCAAATTAGCATCCTAATAAATGGAAGGGTGGAACCACTGCATTTCTCTAAAAAGAACGTACAGGGAATTAGGTTCCTTTGCTAAATGAATACGATTAAGTGTAATTGGAATAAAATAACTTTCTAATGGTAATGTTAAATCATAGACTAAAATTTGAGTAAGGGGACTATCGATGGACTTACAACCAATGGACATTATGAAGCCAATTCTATTAAGGACACCCGAATTAGATGAATCCCAGCCTTTAACTTCACTTGAAATGGGGAAACTATGGGCCACTTATACTGGAAACAGTATGTCAAGTCAAATTTTAAGTTATTTTCTTCAAAATTGTGAGGATGAATACATTAAGACTTTATTGGAGAATGGCTTGGCCTTATCCAAGGACTTTATGAAACGGATTGAAACATTTTTTACTAGAGAGAAATTTCCTATACCAGTTGGTTTTACGAAAGAAGATATAAATCTTGCAGCACCACGTTTATATGAAGATACATTTTATGTCCATTATTTAAAATATGCAGCAAAGGCGGGAATGAGCCTATATGCAGTAGCGATCCCCTTGGTAATGCGGAAAGATATTAGAGCATTTTTCGTCTATGCCAACCAATGCACGACGATTTTTCTAGACCAGATCAACAATGTTTTAGTTGAAAAAAAATTAATTTCAAAGCCACCCATTATTCCAACACCAAATGGGGTCGATTTTATACACAAACAAGATTATTTAAATGGTTTTGTGGGAGATATTCGTCCACTGCATGCTTTAGAGATCACACATCTTTATGATAATATTGAGAATAACATGACTAGTAAAGCACTATTATTAGGGTTTTATCAGACTGCTAAGGACCAAAAGATTAAGGCCTTATTTAAACGTGGTTTAGACATGACTGACAAAGCTGTTAAGCAATACATAGAAAAACTTCACATTGAAAACTTGACTACACCATCTTATATAGATCACTTAGTCACAACATCCACATATCCTCCTTTTTCAGATAAGATCATGTTATTTCATAAAGTGGATATGTTTTCGATGAAGATAAGGTCATTCGGTAACTCGTTGGCGGTAAATGGAAGAAGAGATCTGACTTTGCTGTATGGAAGGACACTTATTAACCTTGGATTATTTGTAGATGACGGTGCTAATATCCTAATTGATAAGGGGTGGATGGAATCACCACCGAAGGCATTTGATCGATCTTAAACGAAGGCTTGAGCCAAAATTGATTGAGAGGGGTCAGAAATTAAATAATGGAATATAAAATGGATACTGTTTTAATTACAGAGGATCAATTGAAGGGAAAAGTGAAAGAAATCGGTACTCAAATGATGGCTGATTATCAAGAGGAACCCTTTGTCTTAATTATTGTGTTAAAGGGTGCATTTGTTTTTGCTGCAGACTTAATACGGGAGTTAACAGGGAAAGTAACTGTTGATTTTGTTGCTGCGTCCAGTTACGGAGATCAAACCGAAACCTCGGGAAAAGTACGATTGTTGAAGGACATTGATGTAAACATCACTGGCAAAAACGTCGTCCTTGTTGAGGATATTATAGATTCGGGATTAACATTAGCTTTTTTAAAAGAACATTTTCAACTTCATAAACCTAAATCTATAAAAATTTGTACATTATTGGATAAACCTGAGCGCAGAAGGGTTGACCTTAAAGCTGACTATGTCGGATATATCATTCCTGATAAATTTATTGTTGGCTATGGGATCGATTACGCTGAAAAATATCGGAATTTACCTTATATAGCCACGTTAAAGGAATAATAAAATGATCAATAGTAAAAGGGTAAGACCTATCAAGTACTTCGGTATTTAGAAAAGGATCTATCCTTTTTTTGTTGGCTGTGTTAAAGAA
>NZ_JBALNY010000008.1:18976-21990 GCF_036962145.1 Bacillus sp. JJ1764
TTAACAGAGCCTTTTTGTTATAAAATAAAATCAAAAACATTATTGCTATTGTAATATATCTAAATATTCATTATAATCTTATTTAACTATTGTTTTTTTTCAAGAAGTAAAAAATCTCTGGAAATAGTAGATTTATAGAGAGGGAGGAATAATTTGATGAAAAATCCATTGAAAAAATGGAATCAAATTAGTTTGGTTAAACAAATTATTATTGGTCTTATTATTGGTATTATCCTAGCAGTTGCCATTCCTGAAGTTGCCAAACCTTTAGTGATTTTTGGTGCTTTGTTTGTTGGAGCTTTGAAAGCAGTAGCACCTGTTTTGGTCCTTTTTCTGGTTATGTCGGCTATTGCACAGCATAAGAGTGGTCATCAAACAAATATGAAATCGATCATCGTTCTTTATCTTTCAGGAACTTTTCTAGCAGGTCTTATCGCTGTTATAGCAAGCTTTATTTTCCCAGTGGGTATTACGCTTGTAAAAGGCACAGAGGATTTGGCGGCACCCGGAGGTGTAACAGAGGTTCTCAAATCACTACTTATGAACGTTGTTGATAATAAGGTTAAAGCTTTATTTAATGCGAACTATATCGGTATTTTAGCTTGGGCGGTAGTACTTGGATTTGCAATGAAAAATGCCCAGGATACAACAAAAACACTGATTTCTAATTTTTCTGATGGTATCTCCAAAATGGTAACATGGGTCATCAGATTTGCTCCGCTTGGAATCATGAGCCTTGTAATTGAAAACATCACGACAAATGGAATTGAATCTTTGCTAAACTATGGTAAATTGTTGGCTGTCTTGATTGGCTGTATGCTTTTTGTAGCTTTAGTTGTTAATCCAATCATCGTGTATGTAACGATCCGTCAAAACCCATATCCATTGGTTTTTAAATGCTTAAAGGAAAGTGGAATTACAGCATTCTTTACTCGCAGTTCGGCTGCGAACATTCCGGTTAACATGAAATTATGCGAAAAACTTAATTTAGATAAAGATACCTATTCTGTCTCAATTCCATTGGGCGCTACTATTAATATGGCTGGTGCTGCAGTGACCATTTCTGTTTTAACACTTGCTGCGGTTCATACACTTGGAATTCATGTGGACATTCCAACAGCTATTATCCTGAGCGTACTATCAGCTGTTTGTGCTTGTGGTGCTTCTGGGGTTGCTGGCGGATCGTTATTGTTAATTCCGCTGGCATGCAGCCTATTCGGAATCCCTAATGATGTGGCCATGCAGGTAGTAGGGGTCGGATTTATCATCGGTGTATTGCAGGACTCTTTTGAAACAGCACTCAATTCATCCACTGACGTTCTGTTTACAGCTGCAGCTGATTATAGAAAACAGTTGAAAGAGGGAAAAATTACTAAAATTAATAAGGTAGCATAAAACAAAACCCCCTTTATAAGGCTAGAGGGGGTTTTAAATTTATTGAACTTTTCTTATTCTAAATAATTCACGTTATTTTTTAAGTAATAATACCTTTAGAAATAGATGGGGATTAATGCGGTAAAAGGTGAGAAATAGAACCCTCACCTTTTACTTTCCAATGTGGTAAAGAGCAATGAAAGAATATCAACGCTTTACGTTAAAGATGGAATTTTAAATCTACCTTTATATTCAAACGTCTTTTTATTAATGAAATACTCTATTTTAAGAAGAAGTATAAAAAGACTTTGGAGTAAGCTAAATAGGATATTCAAAGTTCATCCCTCCACATTGAGATTAGTGTTACATGATAACACTAAATTTATTTTTTTATTATGAAACATTTTTTATACAATTTGAAAGCATTCATGAATGAATAACTTTAGAGGTTAAAGTACATTCGTTTTTAATCGCGCATAGCTCTCGCCTCCCGGGAGGTCATTGCACCTTGTCCTTCGATTACATCTCTCTGAATTTCTTGCTTTACTCTTTGTGCGTCTGTTCCGGCAAATTCAGGGTTCATCATCTTCCCCAAGTTTTCATTTGCATTTTGTTTTTGTACCATCCAGATCCTCCTAACTTTTGTAATCCCTATTATTATTTCATGATTGTAAAAAAATAATGACTTATTCTCATTGATCCCCTTTTATTGAAAGCCCATATTTCAAAACTGAAAGAGGTGGCAAAGTTCTGCCTGCTTTTTTGTTTCTTACCTTTTGGAAATTTAGATAAAGTCGAACAATAATGATTGGTTTTCATACAATACAGCATACTCAGGGGTTTGGAGTGAGTAAACATGGGGAATGAAATGAAGGTTTACCAATACGAAAACGAGATAAATAAAAAAATTTTAGGCTTAGAAAAGCAAGTTTCTTTAGGGCTTTGGATTCAAGTAGCAGGGAATATTCTTGAATTGACAGGTTTATTAGGACTTCAACATTTGGAAGAAGATGCAAATCCAAAAGGTGAACAGCAAATACTGACTGGTGTTTGGGCAAAGACGATCGGACAAATATTAGAGGCTATTTCGGTGTCAAGACAAATAGGTGAAACAGATAAAACGAAACTTATTGAAGAACAAAAAGTAGCCATTGCAGGAGATTTTCTTGTCTCATTAGGTTCAGCAATTGAAGTCATCGGAGGACTTCAAGTTCTTGAGGAGGAATTAGTTAAAACATCTCGTTTGGTTCCATAAAAAATAGAGATCTTGTGTAAAAGATACATTTCAATAATGATAACGGCAAGTATAACTTTATCCAAAAGGCGTTGATCCAAAGGGGGAGCGCTTTTTTTATTTGACAATGAAGCAAAAAGATCACCCCCTATGGTTTTCGAGAATAAATGTAAAGATAATATCAGCTAAATAAATAGAAACTCTGAACAAGTAGTGTAGCTGTAAGGAGCACACCCACACCAACATGCTCAGCATCCGGAATAATATGATTTTTTATCGAAGGCAAAAACTTATAGGTGTTGCGAAAGTATTTTTCATAATCTGCTTGAACATAATGCGGATAACCCGTGAAATAAGGGATCCACCAGGCCAGTAAATGCATCACCATTATAATACAGGTCATTGC
>NZ_JBALNY010000079.1:0-13722 GCF_036962145.1 Bacillus sp. JJ1764
AATTGACGGATATGGGAAAGGCTGGTATTATAAAGCTATAAAAAATTTGTCGAATAATGACGAATTACTAAATAGAGATGTTTACAATTGAGAGGAGATATAAATTATGAAATCTACTGGTATTGTTCGTAAGGTTGATGAATTAGGCCGTGTTGTTATTCCTATCGAATTAAGACGTACACTTGGTATTGCAGAAAAAGATGCTCTTGAAATCTATGTTGATGACGATCGCATCATCTTAAAAAAATATAAACCAAACATGACTTGCCAAATCACTGGTGAAGTATCTGATGATAACCTAGCACTAGCTGGCGGAAAGTTAATCTTAAGCCGCGAGGGTGCAGAACAATTAATTAAAGAAATTCAAAACAGCTTTGAAACTGCGAAGTAATTATACCAAAGGCTCCAGGGTTATCCCCGGAGCCTTTTCTTATTTTTCTATATGATATACCTGATATACTTCCCGTTTATTCATTCCTCTATCCTTTGCCGTTTGTTTAACCGCATCCTTTGAGGTCATTTTTTTCACGGAAATATAGTGGTTTACATGATCTTCTATTGTAAATTCCGCCCACCAGCTTTGATCTTCCATTACTTCTTCTTTTGACCCTTCTACAATGATGCAAAATTCACCGCGAATCTCATCAGTTTCTGCCCATATGAGCAGATCCTCGATACTGCCCCTGATAAACTCTTCAAATTTTTTCGTCAGCTCCCGGCAAAGGGATATTTTTCTGTTTCCAAGGATATTTCCCATGATTGCCAGCGTTTCCTTAAGCCTATGAGGAGACTCATAAAAAACTAAGGTTGCCTTTTGGTATCTTAAATTTTCCAACTCCTCCCGTTTTTCCTTCTTATTTCGGTTTAAAAATCCGTAAAAATAAAAAGGTTGACACGGTAAACCTGATGCGATTAAAGCGGTTATTGCTGCATTGGCGCCAGGTAACGGAACCACCGTTAGTTTCTCATGGACTGCTTGTGTTACTAATTCATAACCAGGGTCTGATATGGCAGGCATTCCTGCATCACTAACAAGAGCAATGGTTGCACCCTCTTTTAATTTTTCGATTAATTTTTCACCGCTAGACTCTTTGTTATGCTCATGATAGCTGACAATTGGGGTGGGAATTTCAAAATAATTAAGTAGTTTCTTCGTGTTTCTTGTATCCTCGGCTGCAATCAAATCAGCCTCTTTTAATATTCGTATGGCTCGAAAGCTCATATCCTCTAAATTACCGATTGGGGTGGGAACAAGGTACAGAATCCCTTTTTCCCTCTCATTCTGAAAGCTTTTCTGCTGCCACATCTTCATCACCTAACTTCTGGTTAATAAACGCCAATTTTTGCTTTCTTGGCAACTGTTTAAACTGATATTCGGCCTTCATTGCGTCACTCTTATTGTTAAACGGCTGGAAAAAAGTCAATGTGACCGGGCCCCGCCCTCGTGTATACTTAGCACCCTTGCCTTCGTTATGAAGCTTAATTCTGCGTTCTAAATTATTCGTATACCCTCCATAAAGACTGCCATCTGCACAAGTGAGCACATAGAAAAAATGACCGTTATTCTCCATATAAAATCTCTCTTATTTCCTGAGTGTATTCATTATTGTCGTTATACACAATAATCGGCGGGAGAATTTTTAGATCTGGGCTACCATCCTTAATTGCTTCAATTAATAAGGTATTAGCCTCCTTACCAACCTTAGGATAGACCAATTGAATTCTTTTGGGCTCCAATCGGTATTGACGCATTAACATTATGATATCCATTAGTCTGCCGGGACGGTGGACAAACGCAACCTTGCCCCCTTGTCTCACCAGATCGCTGGATGCCTTTATAGCATCCTCTAACGTACAAAGTATTTCATGACGGGCAATCGCTAAGTGTTCATTTGGGTTTATATCGCTTTTTGGTGGGGTTGAAAAATATGGTGGGTTGCAGGTAACCACATCAAATTTCCCGTACCCTAACTGTTTCGGACTCTCCTTAAGGTCACCGTGAACCATCCTTATTCGGTTTTCCAGTCCATTGTATTCAATGCTTCGAACGGCCATATCGTATAATCGTTCTTGGATTTCCACCCCTGTAATTTGCCCCTTCGTCCTTGCACTTAAAAACAGTGGAATTACACCGTTTCCGCTACACAAATCAATAAGGTTTCCTTTTTGGATGGGAACATACACAAATCTAGCCAATAGGACGGCATCTAAAGAAAAAGCAAAAACAGAAGGACTTTGAATGATTCTCAAGTTTTCTGCTAATAAGTAATCAAGCCGTTCATCACCCTTCAAGTTGACCATAACAACCATCCTCTATATGTAAGTATGAAAATAGAGGCTGATATGATCAGCCTCATTGATTATTTTTTATTCAGAAACGAAAGGCAGAATAAGCAATCGCCTTCCTTACGCAGGCTTCCAAAGTGAAGATTGCAGATATGGAATCCTTCGTGATAAAGCCTAGCCAGATTATCATATCCTTCTCCAACATCAAATGGCTGTTTGGCTCCCGGAGCTGGGGTTCGATTCGTTTCTTTTTTACTTTCCGGTTCTTGCTTAACTTCCGTGGTGATCTCTAAACGGCGCCTTAAATGCTCATTTTCAAGCTTTAAATAGTGGTTCTCTTCTATTATTTCTGCCAGATGCTGCTTTAATTCTCCAAGCTGCTGATATAGATGGCCAATTTGTGTTTCCATATTACTTACTGATTCAAATATTTCTTTTTTATCCACGTATTCCACCTCGTTAATCTGTGGATTGTATCGAAAGGGCACCTTCTTTAATAATTTCATCCAAGGTGAATTCCAAGACCCGCTCTTGTTCCGTCAATTCTACCTGTAGAACGCGCTCCAAGATATTTAAACCTACCACTTTTCCCCTGCCATTTGGTGTTTCGATCATCTCTCCTAAATCCGGTAGCTGCTCTTTGGCTGATTCATATTCATCATTTTCATATTTTAAACAGCACATAAGCCTACCGCATAAGCCTGAGATTTTCGTCGGGTTAAGGGATAAATTCTGGTCTTTCGCCATTTTAATCGAAACCGGGTCAAAATCACCTAAAAATGTGGAGCAGCACAGCATTCTTCCACATGGACCAATACCGCCAAGCATTTTTGCCTCATCGCGCACACCAATTTGGCGAAGCTCAATTCTGGTGCGGAAGATAGCAGCTAAGTCCTTTACCAGTTCACGGAAGTCTACTCTTCCTTCAGCTGTAAAATAGAAGATTACTTTATTTCGATCAAATGTATATTCAACATCCACCAGTTTCATATCCAGTTGATGTTCATTTACTTTTTCCGTACATACTTCGTATGCCTCTTTAGCTGCTTGCCTATTTTCATCTACAATCATTCGATCCTTCTGATCCGCGATTCTGACAACCTTTTTTAAAGGAAGGACAACATCATGCTCCTCAACTTGTTTACGAGCAATCACTGCTTTGCCGAATTCGACACCGCGAACAGTTTCGACAATAACAAAATCATCCTTCTCAATAGGGAGGTCTCCGGGATCAAAATAATAGATCTTTCCCGCTTTTTTAAAGCGTACTCCTACAACATCATACAATCGAAGATCCCTCCTGAATTTTTAACACAAGCTGTTCCATCATTAGCTGAGGATTCATATTGGCTTGCAGCTTTCTCTTGGCGTCAAGAACTGCTGACATTTGATCCGACAGGCGCCGTCTTGATGTTTGCAGGGCAAATTGCTGTAACCTTTCACTCTCTTGAAACACAACTTGCTCCTGCTTATCTAATTGAATGTATAGTAAATCTTTTAAATAAAGAAGTAATAGATCTAAACCACGCTGAATCTGTTCTTTTTCTTTGAAGTGTGGAAACCAATCACTCTGAAGCGTAACCATTGCTTCTAAGGGGCTTTTTTTCAACACCTCATATAATTTTACCACTATTTTTTGGGCTTGTGCAAACCATTCATCAACATTTAATTCCAATGCCTCATCGAAACTATTGGTCAAATGTGCAAGAATTGGTGCCTTCCCAGGTTTCACACCATTTTCAATGAGTTGTTTGATGAGTATCTGGGGAGGTAATGGTTGAAATGTTAAAACTTGACACCTCGAAAGGATGGTTGGCAATATTTTCTGTGGCTGTTCTGTCAGTAAAAATGCTGTTGTTCGTGCATTGGGCTCTTCTAAAAATTTTAATAAACTATTGGAAGCACTAATGCTCATTTTGTCAGCATGATTAAGTAGATATACCTTTTTTAGGGATTCTACACCCTTTTTGGAAAACTCCGTTTGTAATTCTCTAATTTGATCCACCTTGATGGATAACCCTTCAGGTTCAATGACATGGACATCCGGATGGTTTCCATGATTAATTCTCCTACAATTATTGCAGGACTCGCATGGTTTATAACCACCCACTAATGCTTCACAAAACAGAGCCTTTGTGAGCAGCATTCCGATTTCCTTCTTACCCGTTCCTCTCATACCTTCGAAAAGATAGGCATGGGCCACCCGATTTTTGACTAAGCTGTTTTTTAACATTCTTAAAATGGTTGGCTGCAGCTCTTCCAGTTGATCCCATGTTTTTACCAAACCTATCACTCACTAACATTAAAAGTATTATTGACAGTCACTCTATAAGCAACTATCAACTAAAAAGGGCGATTTATTTAAAAATGCATATACTGCTCAATCGGCAAGACGAATACGGTGGCACCGCCAACTTCTACTTCAACCGGATACGGAACATAGGAATCGGCATTTCCACCCATAGGAGAAACAGGTGAAACCAACTGGTCACGGGCTCTGCAGTTATCTTTAATGATCTGTAATGCCCGCTCAACCCGGATATCCTCCGTTCCAATCATAAAAGTGGTATTTCCCGATTTTAGAAATCCACCGGTACTAGCCAATTTAGTCGCTCTAAAATTATGATCAACCAACGCTTTTGAAAGACGGTTACTATCCTGATCTTGTACAACAGCAATGATAAGTTTCATTGTAACACCCTCTCCTCTATTTATTTCGTCTCTTGTCCCTTTTCTATATTATATCAGGTATTAGGAGTTCATACATTCGTTAACATTAGGAAGCCATGAAAAAAAGCCTTACAGTGAAGGCTTTTCTTCTAATTTCCTTTGTACGATTTGCAATGTTTCTGAATAAACCTCATGGATGGATCTAGATGCATCTACTTTGATCATTCGATCTGGAAAACGTTCTATTAAAATATGATAGCCTTCTCGAACTTTATGGTGAAATTCTAAGTCTTCAAGATCAAGGCGATTAATTTCCCTTGCCTTGTTTTTATTAATCCGTTGTAGACCCAAAGCAGGTTCAATGTCAAAGTATATTGTAAATGAGGGCATCATATTTTCTATTGCAAATTGGTTAATACCCCATACCTCTTCAATCCCTAAGCCCCTCGCATAGCCTTGATACGCAAGAGAACTATCAACAAAGCGGTCACACAAAATGACTTTCCCCTGCTCAAGCGCCGGTTTCACTTTTTCAACTAGATGCTGTCTTCGGGCAGCTGCATAAAGCAATGCCTCTGTTCGGGGATCCATTGCCGTATTTTCTTTATTTAAAATGACACTTCTGATTTGTTCAGCGATATCTATTCCACCCGGCTCTCTTGTCAACAGGGTATTCTCCAGCCTTTCTGCAACCATTCCTAGGATGGTGGTTTTTCCAGCGCCATCTGGTCCTTCAAATGTAATAAACGTTCCTTGTGTCATGAACTAAACCTCCAAAAGCTGTTATGTTTGAAAAATAGTTATGTATCCTTCTTTTAAATGTGAACCGCCCTGGAACCGAGCACCTGTCATGATTAAATGCTGTAATCGTTCAAGCTTTTCAGATGTAATTCGTTCCCCTTTTAGCAGTAATGGAATTCCAGGCGGATAAGGAATAATCGTTTCAGCACAGACATGATGATGTGCTTGTATGAAAGGAACGTCCTTTACAAAAAGATGGTCCATTTCCTTGTAGCCAATCGCCAACCCAGAAACCTTTTCAGTCTGTTCCATATACAGCTTTCCTACCTTGTCCTGATAGGTAAAGTGTTGGAGTATTTGTTTCAATTTATCAGCCGTTTCTGTAAAAGGATAAGGTTGTCCCTCTTTAAGTAAAGGTAAAATAAGCAGGATATTATAGGGATCCGCTAATTCTGTATAAATGCCCAAACCCTCTAACCTTTTCTGCAATTCAAATCCATTCATCTCACTTTTCGATTGAATGGTGATTTTTAGAAGATCTCCTTGATTATTGGGGTATTCCAGTACCTTAATCGTCGGGATTTCCGCTAACTGCTCCTTAAAGTGATTCGTTCTCTCATGCAAATAACAAAGGTCATTGCTTCCGTACCTGGCTAAATAACTCCTAGCCAAATCTAAGGAGGCCATAATTGGGTATGACGGGCTGCTTGACTGAAAGATCCCCAGGTATTCTTTTACTTTATTTAGATTAATAAGGTCTGAATTAAAGTGTAGATAAGAACCCATTGTCATCGCCGGAAGTGTCTTATGTGCCGATTGCACCACGATATCGGCACCCAACTGAATGGCGGATGCAGGAAATGGGTTACCCAGAATAAAATGGGCACCATGAGCCTCATCCACCAATACTGGTATATTCTGTAGATGAGCCTGATCGATTATTTCTTTAAGGTCATAAACCATACCATAATAATTAGGATAGGTTAGAATAATTGCTTTGGCCATGGGATACTGTTCAATGGCCTTTGCTACCGTTTCAGGTTGTACTCCCCCGGCAACCTTCCAATCGGGATGATATTCTGGTTCTAAGAAAATCGGTCTTGCCTTTGCTAATTGTAAAGCGTTTAAGACTGATTTATGGCAGTTTCGCTGAACTAGGACTACATCATCCTCTGAACAAACCGCCATAATCATCGCTATATTCCCAACTGTCGATCCATTGACAAGAAAAAAGCTGTTTTTAACTTGATATAAATTAGCTAATAATAATTCCGCCTCTAAAATGGCTTCCTCTGGAGAATGGAGATCATCGAGGCCGGTAAGCTCTGTTACATCAATAGTTAATATAGACTCGAAGCTGGAATCTAGTCCAAAATCACCAATCTGTCCATATTTATGCCCTGGGACATGAAAAGAAATTGGACCCTTTTTTTTATGTTCCATTAATGCTTGATATAAAGGTTTCTTTTGTTGTTCCATTATTAATCTTCCCTTTTAAGTGTCCTATCTATTTTATCAAATAGGCTGTTTATTCCATAGAAAAAAATAAAGCCCTTGTCGGACTTTGATTAAGAGAAAATTTCAGGGGTTGTAATTTTTTTTAGTTGCTGTAAAAAATATTTATATTTAGGGTCAGTCGTATCTGTTTGAATTAAATCTCTTTCACATTCTATGCAAATAAACGAATTATACAGATGTATGCCCTTCGGTTTAAGATCTTCACAAATAACGCATGCTTCCTCAGTATGATGCTGTGCTAAAAATGAATTCAATCCTTCCACCTCCATACACCCATTCTTTCCGGCATATTTAATTTGTATACAATTTTTAGAATTTTCTTCGATAGAGTTCTCTTTATCATCATATGATGATGGTTTTAGTTGGGTGTATGTCTATTATGAATTATTTTCTTGCAGAATTTTCTGGGTTAAGGGCTTTAGTTTAAACCAATTGAAAAAGCTACGGCAATGGTTTCAGCTAAATAAACGGTGTTCCTTAGTTTTCCTTAATGTGAAAGAGTGCCAGATCCATTCTGACACTCCATTGTTATTAATTAGAAAAATATTATTTTACCAGTTCTAATGATACTGGAATGAATTTTTCTACCGTTTCCTTCTTCACTACTTTTGCCGCGGTTTCTACACCGAATTTACCTATGTCGGCTGGTTTTTGAGCGACAGTCGCTGCCAATTTTCCGTCTTTTACTGCCTTTACAGCGTCATCAGTTGCATCAAAACCAACGACAATGACATTTTTTAATCCCGCTGCTTCAATCGCTTGCAGTGCACCTAATGCCATTTCGTCATTATGGGCAAATACCGCTTGAATATCTTTGTTTGCTTGAAGAATATTTTCCATTACAGTTAAGCCTTTTGTACGGTCGAAGTCAGCTGCTTGTTTGGCAACAACCTTAATGCCGTCAACTCCGTCAATTGCTTTATGGAAACCTTCGCCACGTTCACGTGCTGCAGATGACCCTGGGATTCCTTCTAATTCAACTACTTTACCTGATTTTCCTAGTTTTTCTAAAATAAATTCTCCAGCCATTTTTCCGCCGGCAACGTTATCAGATGCAATATGAGAAACAACCTCTCCACCATTGGCACTGCGGTCTAAAGTGATGACTGGAATTTTTGCATTATTAGCAGATTCGATTGCGGAAGTGACAGCATCAGAATCAGTTGGATTAATTAAAAGAACGTCCACACCTTTTTGAATTAAATCTTCCACATCACTAGCCTGCTTAGCAGGATCATTTTGAGCATCTACTACAAGAATATCATTTCCTTGAGCTTTTGCTTCCTTCTCAGCACCTTCCTTTAAGGTAACAAAGAATGGGTTGTTTAATGTTGAAATAGAAAGGCCAATTTTAATCTTGCCATCCTTTTTGGAACTTGAACTTTTTTCTGAAGATCCTGGAGCTTTCGTTGAACAACCAGCTAGTACCAACATTAATAATGCAAAAAACACTAATCCTTTAAATGCTTGTTTCATTTTTCTTTCCCCCTAAATTTTTTTGTTTATGCTGCTTTTTTTCTGTCAAGTAAGACGGCTAGTAGGATGACACCTCCCTTTACAACCTGTTGATAAAAGGAGCTAACATTCATTAAATTCAAACCATTATTTAAAACCCCAATAATGAGGGCTCCAACTAAAGTACCAAAAATCCATCCTCTACCACCTGAAAGGCTTGTCCCCCCCAGAACAACTGATGCAATGGCATCTAACTCATAGGAGGTTCCCGCTGTCGGCTGTGCGGAATCCAGTCTTGATGCCAGGATAATCCCTGCCAACGCGGATAAAGTACCCGTTAACGCATAGATCCAAACCTTCACATTATTTACACGGATACCTGATAATAAGGATGCTTCTTCATTACCGCCAATTGCATATACACGTCGGCCAAACGTCGTTTTTTTCAAAACAAAGTATAAAATCCCGTAACAGACAAGCATCCAGATCACCGGTATTGGAATCCATCCAAAGTAACCTCGCCCCATTAGTTCAAACATCGAGCTTTTTGATAGTCCGGTAATCGGCCGACCTTCTGTATATACCAAAGTCAATCCACGAAAAATGGTCATAGTTGCCAGTGTTGCGATAAATGGCGCGACCTTTCCTTTTGTGATAAATAAACCATTAATGGCTCCCATAACGGCACCTGAACCCAGGCCGACAATCATCGCTAGAAATGGATCCATCCCATTGGCCATCATTCCGGCTGTTAGTGTTGAAGAAAGTGCAAGAATGGATCCAACAGATAAATCAATCCCTCCTGTTAAAATAACAAAGGTCATTCCAAACGCAATTAGGGCATTAATTGAAACCTGGCGTAAAACATTAAACACGTTTTCTAGTGTTAAAAAACTTGTGCTGACAACCGATAACACGGCCGTTATCAGGATCAGACCTAATAAAGGGCCTAATTTTTGAATTAGTTGTTTAGAAATTAAGTTAGAGGACTTCATTTTTTACTACCCCCGGTTGCTGACTGCATAATTTTTTCTTGGCTTGCTTCGGACCTTTGGATCGTTGCCGTCAATTTCCCTTCATGAATAACAATAATCCGGTCACTCATTCCTAGAATTTCTGGAAGCTCAGAGGATACCATAATGATGGAAACTCCTAGTTTCGTTAGTTCATTCATCAGTTGGTAGATTTCTTTTTTTGCCCCTACATCTACCCCGCGGGTCGGTTCATCAAGGATTAATATCTTTGGATCAATCCCCATCCACTTACCGATAACAATCTTCTGTTGATTTCCCCCACTTAGGGATTTAACACTTAGCTCACGTCCGGATGTTTTTACCTTCAGCTTCTCAATCATCTCGTCTACCAAACGGTTTTCCTTTTGAGAGGAAATGAGACCATTCTTAGAAATTTTATTTAGGTTGGTGACCGAGTAATTTTCTCTGACAGAAAGTTCGAGAATTAAACCTTGGCTTTTGCGATCCTCCGTCACAAAAGCAATTCCTGCCTGGATCGCATCGAAAGGTGTTTTATTAGAAATCTCTTTATTGTCAATAAACACTTTGCCTTCATCATGTGGCCGGAATCCAAAAATCGCTTGCATGATTTCTGTTCTCCCTGCTCCCATTAGGCCAGCTACTCCAAGGATTTCTCCCTTATGTACTGAAAAATTAATTTTTTCAAAGTTACCTTTTCTTGTTAAATTTTCTACTCTAAATCGCTCTTCCCCAATTTCTATATTACGTTCAGGGAACCTTTCACCCAGTTGTCTTCCAACCATTAACCGAACAATCTCATCAAAATTTGTTTCATTAATGGATTTAACATCGATAAATTGACCATCACGCAACACAGAGATTCGATCACAAATTTGGAAAATTTCCTCCATTCGGTGAGAGATATATACAATCCCCACTCCCTCCTTTTTCAAGGAAGCGATCACTTTAAAAAGGGATTCAATTTCACGCTCTGTTAAAGCTGCCGTTGGCTCATCCATGATAAGTACCTCAGTATTGGCAGCAACCGCTCTTGCAATCTCAATCATTTGTTGTTGCCCTACAGATAAACTGCCGGCCTCCACTGTAGGATCCATGTCAATTCCTAACCGATTAAGATACTCCTTTGTTTTTTTCTTCATTTCTTTGTCATTGGTTACCCCAAATCGACCAAAGATAATTTCCTTTCCAAGGAACATATTGTCATAGACAGATAGGTGTGGTATGATATTTAATTCCTGATGGATGACGGCAATTCCAGCTTTTTCTGCTTCCTTCGGATTTTGAAAATGAACTTCTTTTCCCTTTACCCAAACGGTTCCTTGGTCACGTTCATAAATACCCGTTAAAATTTTCATCAACGTTGACTTACCGGCTCCATTTTCCCCCATTAACGCATGAACTTCTCCTGGTAAAAGTTGAAACTCAACATTTTCCAATACCTTATTACCAGAAAATGCTTTGTTAATTCCTTTCATCTCTATCACAGGTACAGTGCTCATTTAAAAAATCACTCCTGCATGTAATATGATGTTTGCATATGGAGTTGCTTCACCCGTTCGAATAACTGCCTTTGCCTTTTTAGTCAGCACTTTAAAGTCCTCATGCGATATGTAATCTATAGAGTCGCAGTTTAGAAGTGTTTTAATCTGTTCCTCTATATTTGGATTATTTTCGGTTATTTCATTAGCAAGAGTAATTTTCTCTATGGCCAAATCCTCAAAAACAGCCTCAAGTGTCTCCATAAAGGAGGGACTACCAATTTTTAATGATAAGTCAATTCTTACTGTTTCATCTGGTATCGGGAGTCCACAATCTGCAATAACAATCATGTCGGTATGTCCCATTTTTGAAAGAACCTCTGATACATGGCTATTTAAGATCCCATTTTTCTTCATTTTCACTCATCCCTTTGCTGTTTTTGTAAAAATGTTTGAACCTCTTTGAGAGTTGGCATGCCACTTTGAGCCCCTAATTTTGTCACAGACAATGCTGCAACGGCATTAGCAAACCGACACGCTTCTTCAAGTTGCTCTCCATTACTTAACGCAAAAGCAAGTGCACCATTAAATGAATCACCGGCTCCAGTGGTGTCTACGGTCTCTACCTTATAGCTTGATATATTTCTCTCACCATCCCTATAAAACTTAACCCCTTTAGCTCCCATTGTGATAATGCATTTTTTTAACATTTCCTTGCGTTCACTATCTGACCATTCTTCAGACTCTAAAAGAAACTGCTGCTCATGTTCATTAGGAGTAATATAATCCACCTTTTGTAAAAGGCTTTTGGAAAGAGCCTGGATTGGGGCAGGATTAAGAATCACCATTACTTGGTGTTTTTTTGCTAATTCTATTGCCCTTTCAACACTTTCAATTGGGATTTCAAGCTGAAGCAGCAAGATATCACTATTTGAAATTACTTCTTCATAGCTCGAGACTATATCCGGCGTTACCTGATAATTCGCTCCTGGAACGACAATTATACTGTTATCACCATCTGATAATGTAATAGATGCAATTCCTGTCGACCTATGTGTAACCGGTTTCACATAGTCCGTGTTTACTCCTTGATTTTGCAAATGCTTGACTAATTCTTGGCCAAAGGCATCATCACCCACACAACCTATCATCGTAGTGACAGCACCCAACTTGGCTGCCGCCACCGCTTGATTTGCTCCTTTTCCACCTGGTATCGTATGAAATGATTCACCCAGAACGGTTTCTCCCATATTTGGTACACGATTAGTCGATGTAACCAAATCCATATTTATACTGCCGATTACTGTAATTGTTTTGTTACTCACCATTTGTCACCTCTAAACTTTCGTAGATTGCCCTTTTATCAGAGCTACATCAAATTGGTGATGCAAGTTGTTGATTACCTTACCTTCAATCATTTCTAGTAAAAGCTCAGCTGCCTTATGCCCTAATTCATAAATTGGCTGGGCTATTGTTGTAATTTCCGGGCTTGTTAAACGACATAGTTGGATTCCATCAAAGCCAATGATTGACAACTCTTCTGGGACCTTAATTCCTAACTTTATGGCTGTTTTTAATACTCCAACCGCCATATAATCATTCCCGGCAAAGATTCCATCTACATCAGGATGGTTTGTAAGCAACTTTAATGTAGCTTCTGTGGTCTTTGCAATGTTATAATCACCATTTACAATTAATTCAGGAGTAAACCAAGTTTCATTTTCAACCTCAGCTAAATACCCCTGATATCGCTCTTGTGCATTTATAATATTTTTAGGACCCCTTATATGTGCAATTTTCCTACAACCAATATCTTTTAAGTACCTTACTGCCTGGCTAGCCCCCTGAAAGTTATTAACATATACAGAAGGAATATCCTTACTAATCGGCCGGTCAAGAGCAACTAATGGAATATCCCGCGATTCAATATGTTTGGGAGTTAATGTATTGGTCACGATTATGATCCCATCCACATATTTTTGTTTCATGACATCAAGATACATGATCTCCTTCTCCACCTGTTCATCGGAATTACAAAGGATTAATGTATACTCTTGACTGCTCATCACATCTTCTATCGCTCTTGCTACTTCAGGAAAAAAGGGGTTATTAATATCTGGTACAATTAAAGCGACGGTTTTGGACTGTTTCTTAAATAAACTCCTGGCAATTTCATTAGGCATATAATTCAACTTGGAAATAGCATTCAGTACTCTTTTGCGAGTATCCTCATTAACATAGCCGCTATTGTTCAGAACCCTAGAAACAGTGGCAACAGACACCTTGGCTTCAACTGCCACATCTTTTATTGTGCTCATGCTGTTAATCCCCTTTTTTATCACTTATCAATTATATGTAACCCGTTACATATTCTATAAAAAAAATGAGTGTATGTATACTTCGTTCTGTAACCGGTTACATATCTATTTGAGTTCATTGTAAGCGGTATTTTTTTTGCTGTCAATAACTTTTTTGTGATTTTGAATTCTTATTTATTTTATCTACCACAAACGTTAACTCTTTTCTGGTATCTGCTAAGGATAGAAGAGTTATCTTAAGCCAAAAAAAGACAACCCTAA
>NZ_JBALNY010000079.1:13831-13968 GCF_036962145.1 Bacillus sp. JJ1764
TTTTGAGGTTTCATTCCCTCAAAACTAGATAATGTAGAAGAAACTTGGTAAAAACAAGATCGCATTGACTTGGTTAAGTCCTCGATCGATTAGTATCAGTCAGCTCCACGTGTCACCACGCTTCCACCTCTGACCTA
>NZ_JBALNY010000080.1:0-23300 GCF_036962145.1 Bacillus sp. JJ1764
ATCCAGGCCACAGGTGTCTGAAGAAGTCGGTCCCAATATTTATTAACTGCGTTTACTGAAGAAGAACGGCCGCCGAGAGTGAAGTGCCTTGTGTGCAAATCAACCACCATTAAAACGTTATTAAAAGAAATTACTTGTACTTTTTGCATAATTTTTCTATAATTTTTATGGGCAGTATCCTACAGGAACTGCACCTTTTTGGAATACTACAATTAAAAAGGTTTCTGCCTAGATCCGTATAACGGACCGGGACAGAGGGATGAACATGTAATAGAGTAGCTAAAGATCCTCTGCCTTCAGAAGGATCTTTTTATTTGCTCCTCCATCGTTGTATCTCCTCTCCCCATTACAAGGAGGGAAAAGTATGAAGCAAACAACAGATTTTCTGAAAATGAAAGAGAAAAATGAAAAAATCGTCATGCTGACAGCTTATGATTACCCATCTGCAAAGCTTGCAGAACAAGGCGGAGTAGACATGATTTTAGTCGGTGATTCTTTGGGAATGGTCGTTTTGGGCTATGATTCCACGATACCAGTGACGATTGATGATATGATCCATCACACGAAAGCAGTTAAACGAGGAGCAAAGGATACATTTATTGTTACCGATTTACCGTTTTTAACCTATCACCTGTCTGTAAGAGATACATTAATGAACGCCGGTCGAATTATTCAAGAATCAGGTGCCCATGCCGTTAAGTTGGAAGGGGCTGATGATGTAATTGAAAAAATTTCAGCCCTGACAAGTGCTGGGATTCCTGTTTGTTCACATTTAGGTTTAACCCCACAATCTGTAGGAGTACTGGGCGGATACAAGGTCCAAGGTAAAGATGCCGAGGCAGCAAGAAAGTTAATAGATGATGCTAAAAAATGTCAAGAAGCCGGTGCGTTTATGATCGTGCTTGAATGTGTGCCTAAACAGTTGGCAGAGGAAGTGACCAAGGAGCTTAACATCCCTGTAATCGGTATAGGGGCTGGTATTGAGGTGGATGGACAGGTTCTTGTTTATCATGACATCCTGGGTTATGGAGTGGAACGTGTACCGAAGTTTGTCAAACAATATCATTCCGTCAATCCATTTATCATTGAATCGATCCAAGCCTACACGAATGAAGTGAAGAATCAGCAATTCCCTGAAGATAAACATTCATTTACGATGAAAGAAGAAGAACTAAAGGTGCTTTATGGAGGTCAAGGATGAACGTCATCACCACGATAAACGAAATGCAGGCAGAGCTTTTAAAACAAAAGAGTCAGGGAAAATCTGTTGGGTTTGTCCCAACCATGGGCTTTCTGCATGAGGGACATTTAACATTATTAAGACAAGCACGCAAAGAAAATGACATTGTCGTTTTAAGTATCTTTGTCAATCCACTTCAATTCGGTCCAAAAGAGGATTTTTCCACTTATCCTCGTGATTTTGAACGGGATCGTGCTTTGGCAGAGTGTGAGAAGGCGGATTATCTTTTCTTTCCCTCGGTGGAGGAAATGTATCCAACTGAACCATCTGTAAGTGTAGTTGTCAAGGATCGCACAGATGTCCTTTGCGGTAAATCCAGACCAGGTCATTTTGACGGGGTAGCAACGGTTATTACCAAATTATTTAATATCATGATGCCTTCTAGGGCCTATTTTGGCAAAAAAGACGCCCAGCAGGTTGCTGTCATCGAAGGCTTGATTTCAGACTTCAATTTTCCGGTTGAACTCATCCCAGTTGATATTGTTCGAGAGGAAGATGGACTTGCGAAGAGTTCCCGGAATGTAAATCTGTTACCGCATGAAAGAGAGCAAGCTGTTATTCTCAATAAAAGTTTACAATCAGCCAAAGAGGAAATTATAATGGGTGAACGGAATCCTGCACGGCTGATTTCTTTTATTAAAGAGATGATTACAAACCAATCTGATGGAGAGGTTGATTATGTTGATATTTATTCCTATCCTAATTTAAAACCACTGGAAAAAATAAAGGGTAGGATTATCATCGCACTTGCTGTAAAATTCTCTAAGGTACGGTTGATAGATAATTTGATTTTAGATATAGATTAAACCATAAAGAGGAGGAACAAACTAAGATGTTTCGCCACATGATGAACGGTAAAATTCACCGAGCTACAGTCACAGAAGCAAACTTGAACTATGTTGGCAGTATCACAATAGATGAAGATATTTTAGATGAAGTTGGGATGGTCGCAAACGAGAAGGTACAGATCGTAAACAATAACAATGGTGCCCGTCTAGAGACCTATATTATCCCAGGGGAAAGAGGCAGCGGGGTTATTTGTTTAAATGGCGCTGCGGCTCGACTAGTCCAAAAAGGAGATATTGTGATTATCATCTCCTATGCCTTGATTCCTGAAGAGAAGGTCCCAACACACCATCCAAAAGTTGCCATCATGGATGAATATAATCGAATTAAAGAACTAATTCACGCTGAACCGGCAAATACTATTATGTAATCCCCATTATTGGGGATTTTTTTTACTAATTGACTTAAAACGGGCAATGAGTTTTCTTTTTGCGCTTTTTGTGATACCGTTTAAGGAACGAAGTTTTGGAGTGTATGAAAATGGAAAATAAATTTGTTGTAGTGGATTTAGAAACTACCGGAAATCTCCCTAAAAAAGGGGACAAAATCATCCAATTTGCGGCTGTGGTGATTGAAAATGGGGTTATTACAGAGAAATTTTCCTCTTTCCTAAATCCGCAAAAAACAATACCAACTTTTATTGAAGAACTAACTGGGATTCGGGATGAAATGGTTAAGGATGCTCCTCTTTTTGCAGAAATTGCCCCAAAAGTTAATTCCTTATTAAAAGACGCCTATTTTGTTGCCCATAATGTTTTATTTGATCTCTCTTTTCTACAAGAGGAATTGATTCAGGCAGGGTTCCCCGGTTTCTATGGCCCAGTTCTCGATACAGTTGAAATGGCCAGAATCCTATACCCAACAGCTGATGGCTATAAGTTGTCCGACCTTGCTGAAAGAGAAAATCTGCTGCATGACCGACCACACCAAGCTGATAGTGATGCACTTGTAACCGCCGAACTGTTTTTAATCTTAATAAAACGTTTCTGTCAGCTACCACTTGTAACACTCAGAAGGCTGATGCCGTTATCGGGTGGTCTAAAAAGTGATTTACAGCAATTCCTAGAAGAAATGCTAGAAGAAATAAGTTTCAATGAAGAAGAGCATTCAGACGCTTTTGAAATTTTTAAAGGGATTGCTCTGAAAAAAATACCGGAAAAACAAAAGTTGCTTAGTAATCAGACAGATTTGCAATATCCGAATGGTGAATCAGAAAAAATCAGGATGCTAAAAGATAGCTTCCCTTCTTTTGAAACGAGAGAAGGGCAATTTCAAATGATGGATGCTGTTTTTAACAGTCTTCAAAATGACAATCATACCTTGATTGAGGCAGGTACTGGTGTTGGAAAAACAATGGGTTATCTTTTACCTGCTGCTTATTTTGCCAAGCTTACAAATCAACCCATCATTGTGAGTACACATACGATTCAATTGCAAGAACAAATTTTAAAAAAGGAAATACCTTTATTAAATAAAATACTTCCATTCGAAATCACGGCCGTTTTACGAAAGGGAAGAAGCCATTATATTGATTTAAAAAAATTTAAGAAAACATTGTTGGATGAAGAAAGTGATAATTATGATAGCACTTTAACGAAGATGCAAATTCTTGTGTGGTTAACGGAGACAGAGACCGGTGACAAGGATGAATTGAATCTTTCGAGTGGTGGATCTCTTTTTTGGAATAAAATTAAAAATGATCCTTCTCTCTTTCCAAGTGACCCTGAATGGATAGAAAGAGATTTTTATCATAAAGCAAAGCTGGCTGCAGAAAAGGCAGAAATAATCATTACAAATCATTCTTTGCTGTTAAGTGATCTAAAAGAGAATGGAACTGTTTTACCTAAATATGATTATGTCATAATTGATGAAGCTCATCATCTTGAAAAAACAGCCATTGGATTTTTTGGATATTCACTTGATTATTTATCAACTCGTTTATTACTGGGGCAATTTGGACAGTACGAACAAAAACAGCTTTTTTATGAGTTGGAGGAAATAATCAAAACCAAGGTCCCTAGTTCAGAGGAACCTACTCTACATACCTTTGAATTAAATCAAATGGTTATAGATCTTACTTTTGAAATGGATGAATTTTTTAAATTGATCGCTATATTTGCCAAAAGTCAACAAAGCAACACAAAAGGCTTTTATAAGGCAAAAGTTCGTTTTTCAGAGACCGACTTTTCAAAAGAAAAAAGAGCTCTTATTCATAGTGCAGAAAGACTGATTTTTCTTTTAAAAGATGTTCATTCTTCCATTGAGAACAGATTGGGTTTGATTCAAAAAGAACATAAAATTCTTACACTCGATCAGGAGACAAAGATCGAAGAAATTGCCTTATTCCTCAAAGAAATAGATAACCTAAGGCAGATTGTTAAACATTGTTTTATCACAGATACCCACTTTGTTAAATGGATTGAAATGGATGTGAGGTCTCCGCAAAATGTTACGACGTTCATGGCACAACCTGCTTCGGTAGCACCTGCATTAAAGCAGCAGCTTTTTGAACAGAAAAAAGCAGGCATTCTAACCTCTGCTACACTAACCGTTAATGATTCATTTGATTATATAAAAAAAGAAATGGGGCTGGGCTCAAATTCTGTACATACCTTAACGATCCCATCACCCTTTCATTATCATGAGCAAGTTCAACTTTTAATTCCGGAGGATTTACCTGAAGTAAAAACAGTTTCCTTAGATGAGTATGTGATTGCCATAACGGAACATATTATTACCATTGCAGAGGCTACTAAAGGTCGGATGCTCATTCTATTTACGGCCTATGATATGTTAAAGAAAACACATGAATTAATCAAGGAGAGTGGTTTTCTCGATGATTATGTGCTAATTGCCCAAGGAATCAGCGGGGGAAGTCGTTCTAGGTTGACAAGAAACTTCCAACGATATGACAAAGCCATTCTAATGGGAACAAGCAGTTTCTGGGAAGGTGTAGATATTCCCGGTGAAGATCTATCCTGCTTAATCATCGTAAGGCTGCCATTCAGTCCTCCTGATGAGCCATTTACTGAAGCAAAATGCCAGATCATTGAAAAAAGTGGAGGAAATGCTTTTAAGGAATATTCACTGCCCGATGCCATTCTAAAATTTAAACAAGGTTTTGGCAGGTTAATCAGAACTGAAAATGATCGGGGAATTGTCATTGTTTTTGATAAAAGAATCGTGAATACTCAATATGGAAAGAGTTTTCTGAAATCCATCCCTCCAGTCACGATAAAAAAAGCACCAATGAATAAATTAGTCAAAATTATTCTTTCTTGGTTATGATAAATATTGGAAAATTACACATCCTAATCGTAAGGGAGGATTGTGTATGAAAATTTTACTGATTCTAATTGCCCTATTAATGCCAGGTGCCACTATGGTCCAAGCTTCTTTCACTGGCAAGGTGGAGAATATCGACTTAAATTTAAAGAACCATGAAATGGCCATTACTTTTTTAGGTTTGTCCGCAGGAGAGGCAACATTAATTCAAGGCCCTAATGGTGAAAATATCTTAGTAAATACCGGCGGAAAGAACACTGAAGCAGAGCTGGTAAACTGGTTGGCTCTTTATGATGTAAAGAAAATTCAAACTTTAATCCTTTCTAAGGATGTTCAGAACCTAGCTGTCCCAAGACTTAATAAATTTATTTCAAAATATAACATTAAAGAAATTATTAGTACACCTGCTAATGAAGGTTGGCTTAAGAAAAATATTGACCCGGAAGCTCAGGTGCAAATAACTGTATGGGGTATTGGCACCAAAAAAACGACCATTCCCGATTTAACGGCTGAAGTACAATATGTCGGTAATGAGCCATATGAAGGCTTGGATTTTTTACTACGCTTTTATAAACACCGCATTTTTCTAATGTCTTCATTGAGTGAAAAGTCAGAGGAGACTCTCATGCACAAAAAGTTGGACGGAATAAATGTGTTTAAAACTCCAAACTGTTCAGAGGAAAAGTCATTGTCCGAAGCCTTTATCCAATATCTAAATCCTGAAATTTCAATTCTTTTTGCCTCAGAGGATTCCTACCCGGATCCTAAGATTCTCCATGACCTTCATAAAACATGGTCTGAAGTATATTTTACTAAACGGCATGGAACCGTTACGGTTAAATTTACGGATTCAAAATATGAGGCCATTACGATTCCGATTGAAGAAGAGGAATAACTTAAAGGATTGAAGTGAAAAAATTTAAAAAAATGCGTGAGTTTCTCAGCAAGTTTTATTGATACCTGTTATAATAGGGAATAGTATTTTACATAAAGAAGTGAGTGAATGTTGAAAAAGTGGATATATTTGGCTGTCATTATTTTCATTGGAATCTTGGCTGCCACGATCAAAATATATGTTAACGCTACTGGGCCTGTGAAAACTGCGGAGGCCAAAGCCCTAACAATTGCTAAAAAACAGATTCAATTCAGTAAGGTTCAGGACTTTCATATTTATAACGGTCTTGAGCGGGTATTTGTTATTGAGGGCAAAAATAAAAAAGGCGAAAAGGTAATTGTTTGGATTCCTGAAAAAAGTAAAAAAGTGATTATCAAAAAAGCCAAGAATGGTCTGTCCAAACAAGAGGCTATACAAAAACTAAAAGAAGAGAGTAATCCTAAAAAGATTATATCAGTCAGGTTGGGAATGGAAAAGAATATCCCCTTATGGGAGATCTATTATCGTTCTGATAATAACTTAATAAATTATTATTATATCCATTTCGAAACCGGTGAATGGCTAAAAAAAATTGAGAATCTTTGACAGAAAAGGTGAATGGAGGAATTAAGGTATGGTAGAATTAGCAAATCGGGTGTTAGCTCTTACACCTTCTTCAACACTGGCAATTACAGCAAAAGCAAAAGAATTAAAAGAACAAGGTATCGATGTTATTGGTCTAGGTGCAGGGGAACCTGATTTTAATACCCCAAAACATATTTTAGAGGCTGCAGAAAAATCCATGTACGAAGGACAAACTAAATATACGCCTTCAGCCGGTTTACCTGCATTAAAAAAAGCTATTATTAAAAAATTTGAAACAGACCAAGGCATCTCCTATAACCCTAATGAAATTATTGTGGGAAATGGAGCTAAGCATGCACTTTACACGTTATTTCAAGTTCTTTTGAACGATGGTGATGAAGTCATTGTTCCGATTCCATATTGGGTGAGTTATCCTGAACAAATTAAATTGGCAGGTGGCATCCCTGTTTACCTTGATGGAAAAGAAGAAAATGACTTTAAAATTACTCCTGAGCAATTAAAAAATGCCATTACCAATAAAACAAAGGCTGTTATTATCAATTCACCGAGCAATCCAACCGGGGTTATGTATTCCGCAACGGAGCTATTGGAATTAGGTAAAATCTGCCTTGAAAAAGATATTCTAATTGTTTCTGATGAGATCTATGAAAAGCTAGTTTATGGTGGAGCTAAACATGTTTCAATTGCTCAACTTTCTCCTGAACTAAAAGAGCAAACGATTATTATTAACGGTGTGTCCAAGTCTCATTCAATGACAGGCTGGAGAATTGGTTATGCTGCCGGTAATAAACAAATTATTGAAGCCATGACTAATCTTGCGAGCCATAGCACTTCCAATCCAACGACCACGGCACAATATGCAAGTATTGCTGCCTATAATGGACCTCAAGAGCCGGTAGAGGAAATGAGAAAGGCTTTTGAAGAAAGACTTGAAATTATTTATAAGAAATTAATCGCGATCCCAGGTTTTACTTGTGTAAAACCACAAGGAGCTTTTTATCTGTATCCAAATGTTAAGGAAGCCGCAATCATGACAGGTTATGAAAATGTGGATGATTTTGTTGCAGCATTACTTGTAGAAGCAAAAGTTGCGGTGATTCCAGGCTCCGGTTTCGGTACTCCGGATAATATTCGCCTTTCCTATGCAACTTCATTAGAACAACTAGAAAAAGCCATCGAGAGAATACAGCAGTTTATGACGGCTAAGGTTCAAGCATAATTAAACAATCTATTGCAAAAAGTCTGCACACAGGCAGACTTTTTGTTTTTCCTTACCAAAGTTGGATACCTAAATCCTCTTACTTAAAATTGAAAGTTCATGTTATACTATTTTGGAGGTGTCCAAACTATGAAAGCTACTCTATTATCTTGGCTTCAAGAAGGTAATATTACTATTCCAACCTTATTATTTTCTGAATATCGAAATCTGAATTTGAACGAGACTGAACTTGTTCTTCTTTTAAATATTCTTACTTTTTTAGAAAAAGGTAATCAATTTCCTACTCCAGAAGAATTATCGGCACGAATGACCATTTCCATTCCAGATTGCAATGAAATGCTAAGAAGATTGATGCAAAGAGGTTTTTTGGAAATTATTGAAGAATATTCACATGAAGGGATCCGATTTGAGAAATATTCTATTCAGCCTTTATGGGAAAGACTGGTTGAACAATTTCTATCTAACCAGAAAAGCAGCCAAGAACAAAATAAGAAATCAGATGAGATGGATTTATATACGTGTTTTGAAAAGGAATTTGGTCGTCCTTTATCACCATTTGAATGCGAATCTCTTGCGATGTGGATGGATGATGACCACCATGATCCGGTTATAATAAAGGCTGCGTTACGAGAGGCTGTCATGTCAGGAAAATTGAACTTCCGTTATATCGATCGAATTCTATTTGAATGGAAGAAAAACGGTATTAAAACCATCGAACAAGCTAAAAATCACGGAAAAAAATTCAGGCAAAAACAAACCCAGAAAACTACTACTGGACGAGAGGAATCTCATTCAACATCAGTCCCTTTCTATAATTGGCTTGAGCAATAATTAGGCATGTAACGAGAGGACAATATTCTCTCGTTTATTTTCATTTTACACGATACCAGGCAGGTGAATGTCATGTTGAATAACACCCAAATTCGATATTGTTTAGACCAAATCGGCGAAATGTTTCCAGAAGCACATTGTGAGCTCTACCATTCCAATCCTTTTGAATTAGTTATTGCCGTATCTTTATCTGCACAATGTACGGATGCATTAGTAAACAAAGTAACTAAGGAATTATTTAAAAAATATAAAACACCAGAGGATTATCTAAGTGTCACATTAGAGGAACTACAAAATGACATTCGCTCTATTGGACTCTTTCGCAATAAAGCCAAAAACATCCAAAGCTTATGTCGATTACTATTGGAGGAATATGGGGGAGAATTACCCAAAGATCGAGATGAATTGACAAAACTTCCTGGAGTAGGAAGGAAAACGGCTAACGTGGTGGTTTCCGTTGCTTTCGATATCCCGGCAATTGCCGTCGATACCCATGTAGAAAGGGTGAGCAAACGTCTAGGTATATGTCGGTGGAAAGACTCTGTGCTAGAAGTTGAGAAAACTTTAATGAGGAAGGTACCGAAAGAAGAATGGTCAAAAACCCATCATCGATTAATTTTTTTTGGAAGGTATCATTGTAAAGCACAGAATCCCCAATGCCCTAGCTGTCCATTATTGGAACTTTGCCGTGAAGGGAAGAAAAGAATGAAAGGGGCTGCGGAAGTAAATGGATGACCAAATGATCATCATTTCTAGCATCCTCAAGGAATGGGAAGGAATACAACCATCTATTGAGAAATCATTCCGTGAACGAAACCAAATAGAAGCAAAGAAATTGATGGATAAAGGAATACAGTTGTTCATTGAATTCTTGATGGTAGCCAATAATCAACCCTATAGCGATCAATTTTCGATCCCATATCAGAAGCTTGAGTGGAAGCCTGTTAATCTAGAGGAAAGATTAAAGTTTATCATGTCCAGACCAAACCTACATCATTCCTATCGCCAATTATCAGAATTAGTGACAGAACAAAAAAAGCAGTTGGCAAAAAAAAATATCCAAAGAAAAACGTCCAGACCATAATTCTGGACGTTTTTTCAATTTATGTTCCATTTGTACCTGTTGTTTGTCCTCCTGTTGTAGGAGGGGGAGTTTCGCCGTTTCCTTGACCAGGCCCATTATTGTTACCACTATTGCCATTGCCATTATTATTATTGTTGTTACCACTATTCCCATTGCCTTTATTATTATTATTCCCGGTTCCATTGTTATTTCCGTTTGAATTACCGTTTTCTACATTTCCGGTTTGATCATTTTGCGGACTTGGAATTTCAACGGATGTAGAAGCCGCATTACTTGTTCGACCATCCACTATGGCAACAATCGAGAACGAGTATTTAGTTCCTGGATTTGCAGGAATGGTTAAGCTTTTATCTGAAACCGTAACCTTTTTCGTATTTTTACCATCGCTATAGGTTACCTCAAATTTTGGGTTGCTTCCAGAGCTATTGTAACTCCAGGTCAAGTTGATTTGTTGATTTGTTTCATCATATTTTGCATTCGCGTTAGTAGGTGAATCGATATTTTTATATTTTTCGGATACAGTCTTTGGTATATGACCTTTAACAGCATACTCTGTTGTGACCATACTGTCTGGTGTGTACGAACTAGCTAGGACAGGCGGCATCGTACCTCTTTCAATCTTAACTTTTACAACACTGCTAGGCATGGTGAAATCAGGTGTTGTAACGTCCCTGGACACATAAGTCATTAAATTTTTAAAGATTAATTGAGCGATTCTTTGATTGTCTCCTACTGCTGTAATGGGGTTTTTACGGTCACTGTATCCAGTCCAAATGGATGCTGTATAATTCGTGGTGTATCCAGTAAACCAAGAGTCTGGGACTGATTTACTGCTAGTAATTCCCCATTGTCGCATTTCTTCCTCTGAGTAATTGGTTGTACCTGTTTTTCCGGCGATTGGTAAGCCTGGAACACTGGCTCTTGTACCTGTACCCGGAGAAACTAGCACACTCTTTAGCATATCTGTAATCATAAACGCAGTTGAATCTTTCATCGCTACTTTAGGCTTTGGAGCCATGTCAATCTCAGTTCCATCACGCAATTCAATTTTTACGACAGCATGAGGTTTATTGTAAATTCCATTATTACCGAAAGCCGCATAGGCTCCTGCCATTTCAAGAGGGGAGACACCAATGGTTTTGCCGCCAAAGCCACCTATGGCATAGGATTCATAAATTTCCTTTAAAGGAATGCCAAGGTTAACCGCGAACTCTTTCGCTTTATCCAGACCGACTTGCTGAAGTGCCTGGACAGCAGGTGTATTTCTTGAAAGCTGCAAGGCCGTTCTAATTGTCATGGCCCCTTTATAAGACTGGTCCCAGTTGCCAAACTTTTTACCGGTTGAATAGGTAATTGGTTTGTCTTCAATCATTTGATATGTTCCCCAGTTCAAATATTCAATAGCGGGACCATAATCCAGAACAGGCTTTATCGTGGAACCGGGCTGTCTTTTCGTATCAATTGCATAGTTAAACCCTCTGGCAACCTGTGGATTTCTGCCACCGCCAAGGGCACGAATTTCACCCGTTTTGGTGTCAATTAAGGCCACTCCAGCCTGAAACTGATCGTCAGGGAATGGTATATTATCATACGTATTCAATAGTCCATCCACATAGGTTTGAGCATCTCTATCCAAGGTAGTATGGATGATTAATCCATCTGTAAAAATATCAAAATCCGTATTGTTTTTAACTTCATCTATGACAGCATCGACAAATGGGTCAAATGGTTTATCGTTTACGTTACGTTGTTCGGGTTTTAACACATCGTCTTTAACCGAAACCTTCATCGCATCTTCCATTTCCTGTTTGGTAATATAACCATGTTGATGCATCAGGCTTAATACGATATTTCTTCTTTTCTCTGCCAAATCTGGATGGGTAAATGGATTATAGTTGTTAGGACTTTGTGGCATACCGGCAATTTGCGCGGCTTCCGCCAATGTTAATTCTTTTAAGCTTTTTCCATAATAAATTTTGGCCGCAGTGGCAATTCCGTGGCTGTTTTCAGAAACAAACACTTTGTTAACATACATTTCAAAAATCTGGTGTTTTGTATATTTTTGCTCAAGTTGATAGGCAAGCCATGCTTCTTGCACTTTACGCTTTAACGTTTTTTCATGGGTCAGGAAAGAGTTTTTAACGACCTGTTGAGTGATCGTACTTCCTCCCTCAGCACCAAAGCCATGTTGAAAATTGGCTAGAATCGCACCGCCTAAGCGAATTGGATCAATCCCATGATGCTGGTAAAAACGGTAGTCCTCGGTAGCTAATATTGCGTTTTCAACCACTTTTGGAATATCTGCATAATTAGCATATTCCCGATTGACGGCTCCAACCTCTGTCACTTCTTGATCATTTTTATCTAAAATCTTTGAAGGAATGGGGTCTTTTAGTAATTTAGGATCAAGTGTAGGTGTATCCTTCACTAAATAGGCGAAAGTGCCAACTCCAGCAGCTAAACAAATGAAACCAAAGATAACCAAAAAGAGTAGAATTTTTTTAAATAGTCCACGTGGCTTTTTCTTAGTTTTTTGTTGGCCTTTTGCCTGGAGATTTTTTCGGCGCTCCTCCCTAGATTGGTATTGATCTGCCATTTTGAAATTCCTTCCTTTCAAATCATTCATTTCCCTCAATAAAAAGAGTAAAGTCTCTCTAATATTTTAATATAATCAATTCTTGGCTGAAATCCTAGTGGAATGTGGTGGCCAACCTCTTCTATTTCTTCTTTAGTGATGGATTTTCTGCCACCATCCAACATTCTTTGCCAAAAGATAAATAAATGCTTTGCCTCAAGTAAAAAGACTTTATCCCATTTAGTAAATCGAATGATTACAAAACAAATTCCTCCCTGACCAACTACTTCCTCCATGTGACTAATTTGATGCTGGTGGAAGTTCTTTAATGGAAATGAGGTTGGGTTAATGGTTTCCTTTGCCTCAAAATCAACATACTTTCCATTATATACTCCATTATAATCGGTAGTGGAGGCTAATTTAAAATAGGCCTCTTTAATTACAGCTGCGCTCCGCTTCGGATAATCTACCTGAACAATTTGGATCGGTGTAGGTTTTTTATGGATGACAGCAATTTTTCTGTTACGATAATATTCATTCGATTCATTTAAATCTTCTTCTAACGTCATCCCTCTATTACTATAGGTACTCTTTTTGGTATTATTTACTAATTCTTCCTGTTTCCTTCGTACAAACTTTCTTCCATTAGGGTAATTAACATTCATGATATGTACACCTCTTTATAACATACCTTATGATAACAAATCTAAGCAGAATAGGGTGAATAATATGTGATACCTAGCAAACCCTAATATCAATTGTACTAATTCTCACATGAAAAGAAATGATTCTTTATACACACCAATAACCTCTAACTTATAAACTATTAACTTAAAGGGATGATCAAAATCATATGAATCCCATTACCATACACGAAGAAATGATCATTCGTCAAATTAAAACTGAAACGGAACTTAAAAATAAGGATAATATCTCAAGAACGAATGCCTATTTTACATATTTTAAAAAGAATTCGGATATATTGTGGTCCTTCCTCGCCAGTATGGTCTCACGGAACGGGGGGTGGAATATGTGTGATTTGGAAGGGTCCACTTTTCGACAATTATTATCACCTCAAATTAGAAAACAGCTGTTTCTAACATATGAAAGGGCTAATTGGCTTATTTTTCATGATGTATTCCCGCAATTGCTGCTCTACCAATATTCGACGAAATCAGGCCGTCCTTTGTTTCACTTACTACCTTATTTTGAGGTTTCTTCTTTTATTCAAAAAGAATGGATTCGATATTGGAAAGAAAAAGACCAAAATCGGTTGACAACTGCTTTAATTATTAATGAGCAAAATGTCATTCAAACCCCGGTGATTGAACATCCCATCTATCAGAAGAAGGTGTTCCATTCATTTTTATTTAACTTTCAAGATTGGCTTCATTTTAGTTGTGTATTATTTCCAACATGCGGGGGAGAGGTGTATGGGGCAAGTGTGAATGGCTTTAGGAGTTTGTCTAAAAGAATTAACCTTGGAAAAAGGCTAGCTAGCATTCTGTTTCATCCTCGGTTATACCCTTATTTTTTTGAGTTTGCCGAGAAAACCCCTCATACCGGATCTAGGTCAGATTATGAACAATATTTTAAATTAAAAACACCTGGGAAAACGCCAATTCTTAGATTGACTTTTCCAATTGTTGAACATCATCAAAGGGCTACTGTTGATTGGAGTAAACATCGGATGGTTTCTCCAACATGGCTATACGGTCCCGCCCGTCATCGCCATCCTATTCATTTAACGGATTGGTACTATAATAAAGCCTATCAACTTCAACTGTTGCAGTCATTCCACCAAACCTTACAGTTAAAGAAGTGGGAATAAGAGAAAAAGCAAGGGTATTTTCCCTTGCTTTAAAAATTTTGCTTATTCTGCTGGCCGATTTGGTCCCTCTAGCTTTTTATCGCCATATCCAACCCGTTGTTCTGTTTGTGATTGTCCAGCTTGCTTTTTAGTTTGATTATTCTTTTTCGTCATCATTTCCACCTCCAATTTTATCATGTGCGGTAATGCAAATTTTCATTCGGATGTTTCTGTCGAATGAAAAAAAGTACATGCCAAATGGACGCTTTCTTTGACGAATCACTTCTAGTTTTGTCAAGCAGGAAGGAAGTGTATGAAAAAGATAGAATTAATAACGTAATTATCTGCGGGGAGGGTCTTAAAAATGAGTGGACGAATGACTGATAAAGAGAAGCTGTTAGCGATGCTAAATGGGATTAATAATCAATTGGAATGTTTAGAGTTAGCACTTGAAGCTTCTTTCTCCGAACAACGAGTAAGAATGAAAAGGGAAGAGCAGATAAAAGTTGCAAATGTAGTAACAAAACTTACAAACATGGAAGCCAAATGGAATAATATACAAGTAACAGAGGGTAGGGTTCTTTCACCTCAATCAGCCAATACGCTAAAGCTGAAAATGGGTTATTAAAGGGATAAAGAAAAGAGATGCAGCAATGCATCTCTTCATTTTTTTAATTCTCAATGAGGGAGTTTTCAATATGATCCGGCATGACTGCACCTAGTTCTTCGAGTTCACGGACGAGATGACTATATTCTTTAATATTTATTTCATTTTGAATATAGGCTTTTTTGGCAAAATCCATTAGTGTATTAACATCATCTGTACTGTAATCACGACTTTGAATGAATCTGGTTTTTAAATCGCCAATGTTCATGTTTTGCTCCCCCTCCATTTTTTTTATAGTAACACGAAATAAAACAATTTCTTGTTTTTATAAAATTAAAACTTCAGACAAAATTCTCGGCATTTTGACAGGAAGTTTCATATTTATATGAGTCACCTCTCCCTGTTTGCCCACATAGTTTGTAATAGTGATAAATGCGGAGGAGTGTTTGCCCATGTTTGAAAGAGTGAAGCAATATAGGAATAATCAATTTGGGAATCCCGGGCAAATGATGCAAAACGTTCCATATAGTCAGCAAATGAACCCTTTGTACTTCCGGACTCAACAACCCTTTCCATATCCATTAGCACCCCAAAATTATGGGTGGCAGCCATATCAGCAGCAAAGTTCCTATCTTCAGCAAAGTTTTCAACTTCAAGGAGCCCAACCCGGATTCCCTACTCAACATGTTCCAAATTTTAATCAATCACATTACCAGAAGGATTCGCAATTTTTGTTCCATAATCCACTACAACCAAAAGAAGAGATGATTCAACAACCGTATATGCCGATGAATGGTTACCCGATCATGAATCCGTACCCTAAAAATAATGTTATTCCAAAACAGCCAGGTGGTATGCAGTCATTCATGAACTCATTTAAATCACAGGATGGGTCAGTAGACTTTAATAAAATGGTTAACACTGCAGGGCAAATGGTCAATGCAGTGACCCAAGTTGGAAGTTTAATAAAGGGTTTTGGAGGAATCTTTAAAGCATAAAAGAAGACGGCGAATCCGCCGTCTTTTTTATTCATCAATCTCAATAATTTTGCCTTGTTCCCGAGGAATCCGAATTTGAAGTAATCCATCACGGTATGAGGCTTTGATCTTCTTTTCGTTGATGGCTTGCGGAAGGGAGATCGTACGGGAAGAGCGCTGCTGGACAAATCTGCGGCTATAAAATTGCCGGTTTTGATCCTCGGCTGTCTCTAGTTCTTTGTTTTCTACTGAAATGGTTAAGTAATTACCGGTGATATTAAGATGGATTTGTTCTCTTTTTACACCAGGAAGTTCTGCTGTGACGATATATTCATTTCCTGATTCCACTGTCTCAGCAACAAAACCTCCTTCAAACGGAAAAGGTGTTTTGAAAAGATCATCAATTGATTGTAAAAAACCCTTAATGGGCTTTTCTGAAAAAAAGTTGTTCATGGATTTAACCAATTCGCCAAAGGGATCAGGAATTGGTTTTTTTGAGTTGTTTTTATCAACGGGAAAATTCGATGCCATCCTAAAAGCCCTCACTTTCAAAATTTTTCACGATATCATATGCAAAATAGTATGAGTAGGTGTTTAGTCATAATTTGGTAATAAATTTTTGAACGATTTATGTCAATTTCTATTTGTGTGATCTAAATCACACAAAAAGTGTGACAGGATTTGTATTCTTAAACTGTAATTAAATGAGAGCGAGGGAAAAAAATGTTTTGTTATCAATGTGAGCAAACTCCTTCAGGAGGATGTAAAGTAGTTGGTGTATGCGGAAAAGATGAAACAATCGCAAGTTTGCAGGATACCATTGTGTTTGGATTAAAAGGGATTGCTGCTTATCGGACACATGCCAATCAGCTGGGATACACAGATTCCTTCGTAGATGCAACAACTCATGAAGCATTATATATGACATTAACCAATTCGAATTTTAATGTGCAGGAACATATTAATATGGCCATGCAGGTGGGGCAAGCCGCTGTTAGGGTTATGGAATTGCTTGATAAGGCGCATACTGAACGTTTGGGTATTCCGCAACCAATCACAGTTACTCAAAACAAGATAGAAGGCAAAAGTATTGTTGTAACCGGACATAACCTGTTCGCACTTGAAGAACTGCTTAAGCAAACTGAAGACAAAGGAATTAATATCTACACTCACTCTGAAATGTTGCCTGCTCATGGTTATCCGGCATTAAAAAAATACTCCCATTTAAAAGGGAATATCGGAAAAGCTTGGTATGATCAACGTCGCTTATTTGAAAAGTTTCCAGGAGCGATTTTAGCGACGACAAACTGTGTAATGCCAATTAAAGGTACATATGCAGACCGGATGTTCTCCTATGAAGTTGCTGGTCTAGAAGGTGTCGAAAAAATTATCAACGACGATTTTACTCCGTTAATTAATAGAGCGCTGCAGCTTCCTGATGCTGCAATCGAATCAGACGAAACGTTACTCACCGGTTTCCACCATGAAACCGTACTTGGCCTTGCACCAGAAGTAATCGATGCAGTCAAGACTGGAAAAATTAAACGGTTCTTCGTCATTGCCGGCTGTGATGCACCTGGACAAGGCGGGGACTATTATCGTGAGCTTGCAACATCCCTCCCGCCTGAAGCAGTGATCTTAACAACATCCTGCGGGAAATTCCGTTTTAATGATGTGGACTACGGTACGGTGCCTGGAACCAATATTCCTCGTTATATTGATTTGGGCCAATGCAATAACTCTGTTTCGACTGTAAAAATTGCTGCAGCATTGGCAGATGCTTTTGGATGTGAAGTAAACGAACTACCGGTAAGTATCGTTCTTTCCTGGTTTGAGCAAAAGGCAGTAGCGATTTTATTGGGACTATTCAGTCTCGGAATTCAAGATATCAGAATCGGACCAAAACCACCCGAATTCATTTCTGAAGGCGTATTAAATGTCCTACAAGAAACGTTTAATTTAAAATTAATTGGCACAGCCCAAGAAGATATGGCTGATATGCTTAAATAATAAATACAAAAATACCGCAGCAATTGAGCTGCGGTATTTCCTTTATATCAAATTAATTTCTTCCATTAAAATTTCTATATCTAAAATCATGTTTCCTTCATCATCTACTTCAATTAATTCTTCTTTTTTCATTTTTGTCAAAGTCCTGCTAATGGTCTCTCTAGTCGTCCCAATCATATTGGCCAAGTCTTTATTCGTGAATTCCGCTTTTAATAGAATGGTACCGTCTTCTTGCTCTGTCCCATGTTTTTGGCCCAGGCGAATAAGGAGCTTGATAATTTGTTCATAGGTATTATTAAGGATTTGTTCTTCTAGACGATTTTGTAAGTCAACAATTTTCTCTCCCAGAACCCTGAACACCTTGATGCATAGTTCTGGATTTTCAATCAGAACATGTTCAAATCTGGAAATGGGAATAGCGATTAATGTGGATGGCTCAAGGACTTCAGCATAGGCTGGATAATCGCCTTTGCGGAAAAAACCAACATGGGGAAACATATCGCCTTTCTTGGCTATTGCCACGATTTGTTCTTTGCCGTTTACATCACTCTTATAGATTTTAACCTTCCCATTATAAATAAAATAAACATTTTCTAAAGGATCTCCTTGGAGAAACACATGGCTTTGCTTCTTCCATTCCCTAACAATTGCAATATCCGTTATCTTCGAAAGCTCTATATCATTTAAATTCCGAAAAAGAGTAAACTCTGATAGAACATTTTTAATTTCCTCTATCTTCATGTCATCACCTTCAATTAAAGAATCAATTATTCTCATTGTAACAAAAAAATTACCAAATAGTTATCCTATTAAATAAATGAATTTTCCTTTTGTTCCGAACGCTTATTCGCTAAAATATAGATATGAGGTGAACGGTATGCAATGGAGAAAGAATCTACATAATCTTATACACGAATTAAAAATTAATGAACAATTTAAAGAAAATATTGTTACTTGGAGAACTATTCCGGAAAAAGAGGCAAAGACTGTACCCCTGCCGGCAAATTTACATCCAGCCTTAAGAGACGCGTTAAAACAAAGGGGGATTGATCAGCTTTATACTCATCAACACTCATCCTATGAGCAAATTATGTCAGGACAAAGTATTGTGGCGGTTACCCCTACTGCTTCGGGGAAAACATTATGCTACAATTTGCCAGTTCTTCAGACGATTTTGCTAAATTCTAATGCTAGAGCATTATATATGTTTCCGACAAAAGCTCTTGCCCAGGACCAAAAAAGTGAAATCAATGAAATCATCCAATCTGCTGGTGTCGAAATAAACAGTTATACTTATGATGGCGATACTCCAGCAAATATTCGGCAACGGGTAAGAAAAGCAGGACATGTTGTCATTACGAATCCTGATATGCTTCATTCCGGAATTCTTCCGCATCATACAAAATGGGTGTCACTATTTGAAAATCTTAAATTTGTCGTTATTGATGAACTACACACATATCGTGGCGTGTTTGGCAGCCATGTAGCCAATGTCATCAGAAGACTAAAACGAATTTGCAACTATTATGGTAGCAATCCTGTATTTATTTGTACTTCGGCTACAATCGCAAACCCATTAGAACTGGCTAAAAATTTAACAGAAGAAAAGATGAAGCTCATCGATAATAATGGAGCTCCAAGTGGGATCAAGCATTTTCTCTTTTATAATCCCCCCATTGTCAATAAACCGTTAAATATTAGAAAAAGCGCTACACTTGAGGTGCGTAAAATTGCCGGGGAATTATTGAAAAATAAAATTCAAACCATTGTGTTTGCCAGAAGTAGAGTCAGAGTGGAAATCATTCTGACATATCTACAGGAATTAGTGAAAAGTCAATTGGGTGAAAAGTCAATTATGGGGTATCGCGGCGGATATCTACCTACTGAACGGAGAAAGATTGAAAAAGGTTTACGTTCAGGTGATATTTACGGTGTGGTCAGTACCAATGCTTTGGAGTTGGGGGTGGATATTGGCCAACTTCAGGTATGTATCATGACCGGTTATCCCGGGACTATCTCTAGTGCCTGGCAGCAAGCCGGAAGAGCAGGGAGAAGGCATGGAGAGGCGTTGGTGATCATGGTCGCCAGTTCAAGCCCGTTGGATCAATATATCATTCAAAACCCAGAATACTTTTTTAATAAAAGCCCGGAAACGGCTCGAATTAATCCTGATAACCTGATTATTTTAATTGATCATATGAAATGTGCGGCCTATGAGCTTCCTTTTAAAGCCGGTGATAAATTTGGAACAGTGGAAACAGAGGAATTTTTAGAGTATTTAACGGAAGAACGCGTTCTATATCGTAATGGTGATAAATGGTATTGGATGAATGATTCCTTTCCTGCACATAACATCAGTTTGCGCTCCGCCTCTCAAGAAAATGTCATCATTGTAGATAAAACCAATGTTGCCAACGTTAAGGTCATTGGAGAAATGGATCGTTTTTCAGCTATGACCCTTTTGCATGATGAAGCAATCTATCTTCATCAAGGTATACAATTCCAGGTAGAAAAGCTGGATTGGGAGGAGAAAAAGGCCTTTGTTCGGGAAGTGGCTGTAGATTATTTTACCGATGCCAATCTTGCTGTTCAATTAAAAGTGTTAGAAGTAGATAGATTAACAAGCAAGTCTGAGGCAGAAATAGGTTATGGGGATGTCAGTGTCAGAGCCATGGCGACGATTTTTAAAAAAATTAAATTTGAAACCCATGAAAACATTGGGTCTGGCCCCATCCATCTCCCTGAGGAGGAGCTTCATACGAATGCGGCTTGGATCTCATTAAATCGCAATCTTGCTGACTGGGAGCAAGAGAGAATGGAACAAGGTCTTATTGGAGCAGCACATGCTCTTAACCATATAGCACCTTTATTCGTGATGTCAGATCCGCAAGATATACATGTTATCCCACAGGTTAAGGCGGATCATAATGAAAAGCCAACGATTTTCTTCTATGATCGATATCCTGGAGGCATTGGCTTAAGTGAAAAGATTTATACAGGACTTCAGGACATAGTATCCGAGACCAAAAATATGGTTGCCCAATGCCAGTGTGAATCGGGGTGCCCTTCCTGTATTGGAACCGAGGCTATAAATGAGACAGCGAAAAGAGATGCCGTGAGAATACTTGAAGCTTTATTATCGTCAAATGAAACGGAGAAGGATGTATCGCAATGTCTTTGAAAAATAAACTAAATCGCCTAAAACCCCATCTTTCACTCGGTGAAGGGGTTGAAAAAACAGAAGTATCACCCAATAGGGAAGGAAAAGTGGAAATACCTTTTTTAGAAAGATGGCAAAATGAACAAGTTTCACCGTTTTTTTTTGATGGGACCTATTGTTTCATACGTGAGGTGAGATTCCCTCTTTCCCATAAGCACGGTCATTATCAATTTGCTGATTTTTTAAAGGCAATTAACCTGTGGAATGAAACTCATATCAAACATCCGCTATCAGCACAGGGGTTTAACGGGGCGGATTTATTCTTTTTTGATACTGAAACAACAGGGCTTGGCGGAGGAGTGGGCAATACCATCTTTCTGTTGGGATATGCCAGTGTACAGGGGGATCATCTTTTACTTAGGCAGCACTTACTGCCAAACCCAGGGGCAGAAATACCTTTATATCAGAGCTTTCTGGAAAAGGTCAATTACAAAACGCTTGTTACTTATAATGGGAAAGCCTTTGATTGGCCACAGGTCCAAACAAGACACACACTTGTAAGAGATCATGTTCCTAAATTACCGGCATTTGGCCATTTTGATTTATTTCATGCTGCCAGAAGGCTTTGGAAGCACAAATTAGAGCGTTTAAAGCTATCTATTGTGGAAAAGGAAGTTCTTGGGATTGAAAGAACCGATGATATTCCAGGCTATCTTGCACCGATGATTTATTACGATTTTATTGAAAATAAAAATCCTGAAGGAATTTTGGGTGTAATGAAACACAATGAAATCGATATCCTCTCACTGGTTACCCTTTACACTCACTTAACTTTTCAACTTTGTGGGGTCGACCAGGCCCAAACGAGAATGGAATCATATGAGGTTGGACGTTGGTTTGATGCCTTGGGAGAAAAGCAGAAAGCCAAAGAATTCCTTACAAGTCTCATGGATCATCATGATTTGACATCTTGCAAAGCAAAGCTAACATTAGCTTACCAATATAAAAAAGACAATAACTGGCAAACGGCCAGGAAATTATTTGAAGAGATTACGACTTCAGATTCTGATGAGAAGATGCTTCTTGAATCCTATTTAGAACTTGCGAAGATTCATGAGCACCGGATTAAAAATATTGAGCTAGCCATTGATTATTGCTATAAAGCTATTGACCTATTAAAAATAGTCCAAATCCCTAAAATTTCTGGTGACCAGTCACTTGAGCAATTTCAAAAAAGGCTCAAGCGTTTAGAGAAGAAACTATTGAACGAGTTACATTAAAAAAATGTAACAAAAATTTCATAATTAATTGCTATAAAACTACCAATTCCATATTGTCTTGCTCCAAATAAAGAGGTACAATTTTAAACTGTGTTGAGTAAAAAATAAGTTTAAAATCTTTATGGAGCTGGTATTATGTATAAGGCAATTTTAGTTTTATTTTTCGTCGTGGTATGTTTGACTGCCTTCATCTTTTCAAGCTTAAGAGACAGTTTTTATACATTTTTATAAATCTGAGTTTGTCCTAATCGGCAAAAATAGGTCATTTCATTAGTACAAGAATACTCCTTTCCTCATAGGCTGTTAATGTAAATAGAAAATAACCGAAAGGAAGGAGAACTTAATATGTTTCTTGGAGCTAATGTTACACCTCCGGTCATTCATCCAACAACAAATTTTGTGAACCATACTTTTTCAACTACTGTGGTTCCGCACATTCATCCAATTCACACAACAACGATTAATCATCATATGTTTCAGCATAAGCACTATTGCCCACAAACATCTTCATGTTGTGAGGAGGTTTGCAATCAGCATATTAACTGCTGTAATCCGTGTGCCCCTCAAGCAGCGATGCCGATGTCTAATGCTTTGCCGAATGCAGTACCAAACGCTGCACCGGGCTTTGGAGCAGCAGGTTATGGAATGCCGGCCCCTGGAATGGGAGCCCCTGGTTTTGGACCAGGTCCGTTTATGAGAAGAAGACCTTAAAATTAGTTTATGTCACTAAACAGGGGCTTTATGCCCTTGTTTTTATTTATTATCGGCATGTATGGTATGCTGTTAAGAAAAAGAGTTGATCATTAGCTAAATGAGTTAATAAAGGAGTGTGACCTTTATTAAAGTTCTAACAATATCTGGTTATAAATCCTATGAATTGGGAATTTTTAAAAAGG
>NZ_JBALNY010000080.1:23325-23618 GCF_036962145.1 Bacillus sp. JJ1764
CTGATCAGCGGCCAATTAGGTGTCGAGCTTTGGGCGGCAGAGGTCGTTTTTGATCTGCAAACTGAGTTCCCAGAATTAAAACTAGCTGTTATTACTCCATTTTTAGAACAAGAAGCAAGCTGGAGTGACACAAATAAGGAATGGTATGAATCCGTTCTTATGCAAGCAGACTTCATTGACTCCGTCACAAAAAAAGGCTATGAAAAACCATGGCAATTTCGCTTGAAAAACCAATTTTTTATTGAAAAAAGTAATGGGTTATTGCTGCTTTATGATCAAGAAAAGGAAGGCAG
>NZ_JBALNY010000080.1:23708-27989 GCF_036962145.1 Bacillus sp. JJ1764
AAATATAATGTACCTGGAGCAGTATTTGCTTACGAAATAAAATTGACAAACAGCCACATTTTTGAAAAAATAATAGGTAATGATTGGCTAAACTTGAGGTGATTTGGAATGCTGTCAGACAAAGTGAAATTAACAGCAAAGGATATTTTGGAAAAAGAATTTAAAACAGGTGTACGTGGTTATAAACAGGAGGATGTCGATAAATTTCTAGACTTAATTATCAAGGATTACGGAACCTTCCATCAGGAATTGGAGGACCTTCAACAGGAAAACCTGCGCCTTCGCAAGCAACTGGAAGAGGTATCGAAGAGACAATCAGTTGCTCAACCTGCTGGAACCACCAATTTCGATATATTGAAACGATTATCAAACCTTGAAAAGCACGTATTCGGTGATAAACTTTACGATTAACAGAATAAACCATATTATCCTATTGAAAACCATTGTATTTTCATCAAGATATACATATAATAAGAATTGTCTTTGTTAATAACGTTCGGGTAATCGCTGTAAGGAGCTTTGGCGAATTGCAGAGGAAAGTCCATGCTCGCACGGACTGAGATGTCCGTAGTGTTCGTGCTCAGCGAAATCATAAGCTGAGGCAGTCGGAGTTAAAATTCGACTGACGGCCGGGAAAATACCTAAGTCCGTTTGGATATGGTATGAATACCTATAAAAGTGCCACAGTGACGTAACCTTTCCAGAAATGGAAAGGGTGGAACGGGTAAACCCCACGAGCGAGAAACCCAAATTATGGTAGGGGCACTTTCTCTTAGGAAATGAACGAGGAGAAGGACAGATTTTAATAATCTGTAGATAGATGATTGCCACCTAAGTACGAGACCTTATAGGTCGCATGCAGTACTCAGGTACAGAACATGGCTTATAGAACGTTATTAATGGGAAAGTATTGTGGAAATGAAACGGCTCTCCATAAGGAGGGCTTTTTGTTTATGAATTTAACGCATTCTTTTAGAACATAATGGATAGTAAAAAGGTGTAGTTGATAAGGGTGAAAAGATGAGTACATACAAAATTATTGCGACAGCAGCAATGGGGTTAGAGGCCTTAGTGGCAAAAGAAGTTCGAGATCTTGGTTATGATTGTCAAGTTGAAAATGGCAAGGTGATTTTTTTCGGGGATGAAACCGCCATTGCCAAAAGCAACCTATGGCTGCGTACTGCAGATAGAATAAAAATCATTGTTGGAGAATTCAAGGCGTTTACCTTTGACGAATTATTTGAAAAAACAAAGGCATTACCGTGGGAACAATATTTGCCTGAAAATGCTGAGTTCCCTGTGGTTGGAAAGTCACATAAGTCAAAGCTGTTTAGTATTTCTGACTGCCAGGCAATTGTGAAAAAAGCGGTTGTTGAACGTTTAAAAAAGCATTACAAAAAACAATGGTTTGATGAAAACGGGGCGTTATACCGAATTGAAGTAGCCTTATTAAAAGATGTTGCTACCATTACCATTGATGCCAGTGGCATTGGTTTACATAAAAGAGGCTATCGGGCTGCCCAAGGTGTAGCTCCATTAAAGGAGACAATGGCTGCTGCTCTTGTCATGTTAACTAATTGGCATCCTGACAAACCGTTTATTGATCCTTTTTGCGGTTCCGGCACTATACCGATTGAAGCTGCTTTAATAGGACAAAATATTGCTCCAGGGTTCAATAGAGAGTTTGTATCAGAAAAGTGGAATTGGATTCCGGCTAAGGTATGGGAGGATGTCCGCACAGAGGCTGAAGATTTGGCCAAGTACGATCAACCACTGGACATTGTCGGTTCAGATATTGATCACCGAATGGTGAAAATGGCTGAGGAAAACTCCTTTGAAGCGGGTTTTGGTGACATGATCCAATTTAAACAAATGCGCGTTCAGGATCTTACTGTAAAAAGCGACTATGGAGTCATCATCGGTAATCCGCCTTATGGAGAAAGACTGGGTGAAAAGCAAGAGGTTGAACGGATGTATAAGGAAATGGGCCAAGCGTTTGAAAAGCTTGATACATGGTCGATCTATATCCTGACTTCCAATGAAGAGTTTGAACAATTTTACGGAAAACCAGCCACAAAGAAACGCAAACTATTCAACGGTTTTATCCGTACAGACCTATATCAATATTGGGGAAAAAGACCTCCGCGAAATTAACTTATAGGTTCTGCATTTAATTTTGACACCTGTTGATTGGAACGCAAATCAACTGCCATGTTTGAAAGTGACGGTAATATAACTATTATTTAGTACAGCGTCTTTTGGACGCTTTTCTTTTTGGAGGGATTTTATGCAAAAACATATGCCATTTACCGTTTCAAAAACAGAAAATTTTTATGATAAGCTAGGAGAATGGATTGGCGATTTATTCTACGACATTTTACCTGAAGCAGGATTTGAACTTCGTGACGAACAAATCTTTATGGCTTTTCAACTAGAAAAGGCCTATAAAGAAAAGAAAATCATGTTTGCGGAAGCAGGGGTCGGAACTGGGAAAACTATTGTTTATTTACTGTACTCAATTATGTATGCCAGATACACGAATCGACCTGCAATTATTGCCTGCGCTGATGAGACCTTAATCGAACAATTAGTAAAAAAAGAAGGCGATATTGCTAAATTGGAGCAATTGTTAGCATTGGATATTGATGTGCGCATGGCAAAATCCCAGGAACAATATTTATGTTTAAAGAAACTAGACCAAGCAAGATTGACAGATATGGCAGATTCTATTGGCTCTATTTATGAGCAACTTCCAGATTTCGTTCACACCAATGAATCGATGCAGAACTTTGCCAAATATGGGGATCGCCGTGATTATCCTGAATTATCTGATGAAGTTTGGAATAGGATTAACTGGGATCAGCTTCAGGATTGTTTTGCATGTGATAAACGCCACCGCTGTGGTTTAACGCTAAATCGCGAATTTTACCGTAAATCTACAGATTTAATTATCTGCTCCCATGATTTTTATATGGAGCATGTTTGGACAAAGGAAGCCCGCAAACGGGAAGGACAGTTGCCGTTGCTTCCAGAACATTCATCTGTAGTTTTTGATGAAGGGCATTTATTGGAATATGCAGCACAAAAAGCACTTAGCTACCGATTTACTGATTATACATTGGAAACCCTTCTAACAAGATTAATGGAAAATGATGTAAGGGAAACAACCCTATATACTATTGAAAATATCTTAGTGGAAAACGAAGCTTTTTTTGATGTAATTTCCCAATTTTCTTTGCGCAGCGATGATTCGGATAAATGGACGATCAAAAAGCACCCTATTGTTTTGAAGCACGGCCGCCAATTGCTAACATTATTACAGACATTAGAAGAAGAATTGGTATTTGAAAGTGAGTTATTTGTCATTAACGAGTATGATTTGAAAATTGTCGAAGAATATTTGGAGCGGATGACATATTCATTAACATTATTTCTACAGGAATTAAACGGGATCTCTTGGTTTGAAGAAAAACATGGGGAACGAACATTGGTCATCATGCCTAAGATGGTTGAGGATGTCATGAGAGAGGAAGTATTTTCACAACAAAAGCCATATATTTTTTCCTCAGCGACTTTATCTAATCAAAAATCATTTGATTACATCTCTTCCAGCTTAGGAATTGATGAATTTTTAAGTTTTTCTGTTGAGTCTCCTTTTGATTATGAAGAAAAAATGGATATTTTCCTAAAGAAATATCAAAAAGGGCAAATGGATGAAAAAATCGCTTATTGTATTGATAAGATCAGTCATACAGAAGGTCGAGCCATTGTCCTTTTAAATAATGAAGGTGAAATGGCAAAGCTGAAGGAAGGGCTAAAAGGGAAATTTGAGTTTCCTGTCTATTTTGAAGGGGAAGAAGAAATTAGTACTCTTGTCTCCAAATTTCAAAATAATGAACATTCGGTCCTGTGTTCTATTCATTTGTGGGAAGGGTTGGACATTCCAGGCCGTTCCCTTGAAAATGTTATCATTTTTTCTCTGCCATTCCCACCGCATGACCCGGTATTTACAGCAAAAAGAACCGGCCTTAAAGATCCGTTTGAGGAAGTTGATTTACCATATATGCTGTTACGTCTTCGCCAAGGTGTGGGCAGGTTAATTCGAAGTGAACAGGACCATGGCACCGTTCATATATTAATTGACGATACAGTCAAGCCGGAAGTAATTCAATCAGTAAAACAAGTATTGCCAACCAATACAATTGAGGTCTAATTTTTAAAGTGAATCTGATAAGTCTTTTTTAGTATATCCACTCGTTTATTGGAGCGGAAGGCACGAAG
>NZ_JBALNY010000080.1:28018-37917 GCF_036962145.1 Bacillus sp. JJ1764
GAGACCCCGCAGGCGCTTTAGCGCTGAGGAGGCTCCCCGTCACGCCCGCGGAAAGCGAAGTGCCTGGAGCGGAAATCAACGACCTAATTGAAAAAACGTAGAATAAAAAAGCGGAAGGTTCCCATTAAGGAATCATCCGCTTTTCTTATTAACGTCCTAATAATCTCATTCCATCCGGAGTCATTTTCTCAGGAGACCAAGCAGGCTCCCAGACCAGATTTACCTCTACATTTCTTACTTCCTCAATACCCTCAACACAATAACGGACACCGTTCGTAATACTATTATGAAGCGGACAGCCTGGTGTCGTTAAAGTCATTGTCACCGTAACATCATTTTCTTCTGTTATTTCAACATGATAAATTAATCCCAAATCAACTACATTAATACTTAATTCTGGATCATAAACACTTTTTAGTGATTCAAGAACCTGTTCTTTTAAATTCATGATAAACACCTCGTTATTTTTTTAAGACTCTAAAGATACTAAAGGCAATAATGATTAATACGATTGATAGGATAAATTGACCCACATTAAATAGCATCGGTATTTTCAATAATAAGGCAATGAAAACAATGATCACAGCGACAATGAAGATTGAAAAAACAGGTGGGACCAGTTTTTCATTCATCATTTCCTTTAATGTTGGCACCCTGTTTTTGCCGATTTCCTTACTGTATTTATGGGTCCACCAAAGAAAAGGGACAATCTTATATAAATAGCCAATAATACTCAGGATAATCCACAGTAAGATGTAAGAATAAACTAATGGTGCGATATTTTCAGAGAAATGGCTGCTAAATAATAAAAGTAGAGCAGCTAAGTGGACGATATTTCCAAACAAAATGGCAACTAATGCAAACGAAAAAGGTTTATCCAGCTTCTTCTTTAGCCGTTTTTTTACAATAATGCTTATATGCCAGCTAAAGGTTGAAAAACCAACAAGTAAAAGAAAAAATCCTACTTTTAATAGCCAGTAGTTTTCATTGAAAAACGAAATAGCTGTTAAGATCAGTCCGGCAACATAAATGCTATAAACAAATCTTGCTTGAACCATGGGGAAACCATGGGCAAGGGCAAACATAGGGGCCATTTTATAAGAGAATCCGAAAATAAGCAGTGTAAACCAACCTGCAAGTCCCAATAGTAAATGGCTTTTAAAGAATGCTTGATAGTATTGTGAACCGTGACCAGTTTTTAAACAATAGATTAACGTAATACCTAGTGAAATGGTGAGCAATAAACATACTAATGCGGTTCCAACAAATGCGGTCAGGATGTTTGGTTTGGTTTGCAGTCTTAATGTCATCAGCATTTGGAAAAGGAACATTAAAATGCCTACTAAAGTAAGGATCCCAGGAATGACTGTATTTTGTGGTGACCAGTAAAGGGTTGCCGCAAACGAGGTTATTCCTACAGCTGTAACACCAAACTGAAAAAATCCAAATTTTTCATTCCAAATATTTGTTAAAAACGCTACTGGCACCAGTTGATACATCGCACCCATTGCCACCATTAAGGCCCATCCTAATATGAGGAGATGTGCCGCAGACCAAATGGCCGGGATACGGAAAATGCCATCGGACATTAATTGTCCATTCACTAATAATATAATCTGTGAAGTAATGAGAGCCACTAAGCTAAATAAGATAAAGGAAAAAGGCAGCTTAATATTTGTTTCGCTTCCTAAATTTTGCGATACCATGAGATCACCTTCTTAACAGAAAATTTCTATTTTATAACTTCCGTCTGATTGTTGTTCAGTTTTTTGTTTATAGCCTAATTCCTCTAATTGTTCATAAAGGAACATGGGGCGCCGATCATTTATAATGGTTAAGGTTTCACCTTCACTTAGTGTTTCTAATGCAGCCAAGGTCCGCATCATCGGCTGTGGAGGTTCTAAGCCGCGATTATCTAAGATCATAAATTACCACTCCTTCATTAGTTTTTCTTCGTAAATGTTACCTTCCAATGTTTTTTGTCGATTTCTTCTTCATCATGCATAAATCCTTTTGCTTTCATAACGGCAAATAGCGGGACAGGCTTAAATGGTGCATGGAGTATAAAGGTGTCGTCTTTATTTAAATCTTTAATAGCTTCCATGATTTTTTGAAATGGTTCCAATTTATTTTTTAAATCCTCACGCACATCTAACTCAATAACTTTTGATTCCATCATTTTCTCCACCTTTTTAGTATTGATTTGGTTATAAAAATAATTCTTGTTGTAAAGCGTTACGGTCAATCATAAAATTTCCGTCTTCTGCTTGGAGCAGATATTGTTTCTTTTTTAAATGATTAATAGTCCGGCTGACTGTTTCTCTGGTTGTACCAATCATATTGGCCAATTCTCTATTGGTAAATGGTGTGGAGAGCTTATATAGGTCCCCAGCCTTTTCAGCATTAGTTTTACAAAGCCTGATTAGTAGAAGAACTATTTGCTCATAAGTATTGTGAAGAACTTGGGCTTCTAATCTTCCTTGCAGGTCGATAATTTTTTCGCCCAATACCTTAAATAGCTTTATGCATAGTTCCGGGTAAGTGATTAAAATTTCTTCGAATTTATCGATGGGGATTACGATTAAATTTGCATCCTCCATCACCTCGGCATGGGCAGGATAATTCCCCTTTCGGAAGAATCCAGCATGTGGAAACATTTCACCTGGTTCGAGAACGGAGACAATCTGTTCTTTACCAGATAGATCCGTTTTATAAATTTTGATTTTACCACTATGAATAAAGAAAACTCGGTCAAGTGGATCGTCCTGCATAAAAACATACATTTTATGTTTATAGAATCGGGTTTGCGCAATTTTTATGATTGGAGCAAGTTCTTCCTTGGATAGCTCTTTAAATAAGGGAACTTCTGATAATCTGTTTTCAATATCCTCTTGTTTCATTAAACATCACCTTCGTGTTATTAAATATTGATTACTCTCATTTTAGCAGTCATATCACAGGAAAAATGTGACCTACGTCATAGATGGAACGTTGATTGAAAATAATTCTCAATGGTGTGAGGAAAATCACATGGTTTAGATGAGGTGCTTCACTATGTATTAGGCCTTTGACATTTACAATACAAATGTGAACAAAAACGAAAGGATGATTCTGGTATGGAAATCGAACGGGGGAAACCCACGAAAAAAGTGGTGAAGGAAAATAAAAACGCCCTTTTAAAATCCATTTTAATTGTTACAATTCTACTAAGCTTTACCGTATTATTGGGCGGTGGCTATTGGATATTCAAGGAACAAGCGCCAAGACCTCTTGAAGTCACAAATGAAAAAGGGGACGTCTTGTTTACAAAAGCAACCATAATGGGCGGCCAAGCGGTTTGGCAAAAATATGGGCTAATGGATTATGGTACGGTGTTGGGACATGGTTCATATATGGGCCCTGACTACACGGCAGAGTCTTTAAAGATATATACTGAAGGAATGCAAGATTATAAGGCAAATCAGGAATTTAGTAAGAGGTTTGCCCAACTAGATGATGGTCAACAAACTGCGATAAAAGCTGAAGTCATCAAAGAAATGCGTAAGAATCGCTATGATAGCAGTAAAGAGACTTTAAAGTTAACGAATGCGCAAAGCTATGGACTTAAACAAGTTCAAACCTACTATAAACAAGTTTTCACTAAAGGCGACGACTGGGGATTAAAGGCTAACTTGATAAAAGACTCTGATATGCCAAAGGATCATCGTGCCTATGTCGCTAAAGGTGATCAAATTACACAAATTTCTGATTTCTTCTTCTGGACAGCATGGCTTTCAAGTACAGTCCGTGAAGGTGATAAAATTACTTACACAAATAACTGGCCTTATTATGAAGATGCAGGAAACAAAATGTCATTTTCAGCAGTTTGGTGGAGCGGGGCAAGCATCACTCTGTTTATTCTAATGCTAGGGGTTATTTTATATTTCTTCCATCGTTATAAATTTGGCATGGTTGAGGCATATAAAGAAGGGAATTTCCCACGGATTGATTTACGGAAAATTCCTGTTACTAGTTCACAAATTAAAACAGGTAAGTATTTTACAGTTGTATCGATCTTGTTCTTTGTTCAATGTATGTTTGGTGCTTTACTAGCTCACTATTATATCGAGCCGGACAGCTTCTTTGGCATAAAATGGATTCATGACATTCTACCATTTAATATTACAAAAGGCTATCACCTACAGCTTGCCATCTTCTGGATTGCTACTTCTTGGTTGGGTATGGGGATTTATGTGGCTCCACTTGTAGGTGGATATGAGCCGAAGAAACAAGGCTTACTAGTGGATATTTTATTCTGGGCATTGGTAGTTCTTGTTGGCGGAAGTATGGTCGGTGAATGGCTAGGTGCCAATGGGAAACTCGGAAACGAATGGTTCCTATTCGGTCATTCCGGTTGGGAATATATTGAACTTGGTCGTGTATGGCAGGTAATCTTAATTGTTGGTATGTTAATTTGGCTTTTCATTGTGTTCCGTGGTGTAAAAGCAGGGCTTAAAAGAGAAACAGATAAGGGTGGACTTATCCACTTGCTATTCTACTCTGCTATTGCGGTACCTGCTTTCTATATCTTTGCATTATTTATTAATCCTGATACCAGCTTTACCTTTGCTGACTATTGGCGCTGGTGGATTATCCACCTTTGGGTAGAAGGTATTTTTGAAGTATTTGCAGTCGTAGTGATTGGATTCTTATTAGTACAACTAGGTTTAGTGACGAAAAAATCAACGGTTAGACAATTATATTTCCAATTAATTCTGCTATTAGGCAGTGGTGTAATCGGAATTGGCCACCATTATTACTATAACGGTTCAGCAGAAGTTTGGATTGGGCTTGGCGCTGTATTCTCAGCACTCGAGGTAATTCCATTAACTCTATTGATCTTGGAAGCTTATGAACAATATAAGATGATGCGTGATGGGGGTGTAGACTTCCCTTATAAAGGCACATTCTGGTTCTTAATTTCTGTAGCCATCTGGAATTTAGTTGGTGCGGGTGTATTAGGCTTTTTAATTAACTTGCCGGCAGTATCATATTTTGAACATGGTCAATTCTTAACTCCAACACATGGCCACGGGTCAATGATGGGTGTCTATGGGATGTTTGCTTGTGCAGTTCTTATTTACACACTTCGAAACATTGTGAAGCCAGAAGCTTGGAATGATAAATGGATAAAAATCAGCTGTATCATGTTGAATGTAGGTCTAGCTGGAATGGTATTCTTCTCCTTGCTTCCAGTCGGCATTATGCAAATGAAAGAAGCATTTGATCATGGTTATGCCGCAAGCCGTTCTTCATCTTTCTTGAAACAGGATGTGGTTCAGACTATCTTAACCTGGCGTGCAGTGCCTGACACCATTTTCTTAATAGGTGTGTTAATCTTAGTGCTATTCTGTATTAAAGCATTCTTTAATTTAAGAAAACCAACTCATAAGGAAGAAGAAAAACTTCCAATTAGAGATCTATCTATTGATGAAGAGTAACATAAAAAATCCGCGAAGCTTAGCTTAGCGGATTTTTTTCATGGCAATCGAAGCAATAGATTTCTTTATCTTCCGTAATAATCCCATTGAAGAATCCATCCAAACAATATACATCTTTTCCACAGTCCTTGCATGAGCCGACTAATTCTTTCATGTCTGTCCTCCTAAGCCGTTTATTCATAAAACCATGTTGGAAGTGCGATGCCAAGATGTACTAAAATTTAAGTTGTAGAAGGTCTATTAAAACTTTTAGCCTATTACTTATTTTACGAATGAGTCAATCCACTGTTGCCCTTTTTTGCTTTTTTCAGAACATTTTATATAAATATGATAAAATGGGAAAGCAAAAGGAGGGTACGAAAAAAGTTGAAACGGATTATACCCATTTTTATGATTTTAATCAGTGCATCCCTATGGGGTGGAATTGCTATTTTTGTAAGAAAATTAAACAGCATCGGTTTTTCCTCAATGGAAATCGTAACAATCAGAGTGGTGATTGCAGCGTTAATACTAGGCATTTTTGGCTTAGTAAAATATCGGCCGCAAATGAGGATTCATATCAAGGATATAAAGCTGTTTATAGGAACTGGCATTTTAAGTATTGTCTTATTTAATTGGTGTTTCTTTTTTTCTGTTAATGAAATGAATCTATCACTGGCGGTCATACTTTTATATACGGCACCAGCATTTGTAGCTGTTTTCTCATTAGTTTTTTTAGGAGAGAAAATGGATTTGCTTAAAATAATTTCAGTGATGGGTACAATTCTAGGCTGCTTTTTAATTGCAGGGGTCAGTCAAAGGGATGCTGGTTCCATTCATACAACAGGAATCCTGATTGGGCTGGGAGCTGGTTTTGGCTATGCACTTTATAGTATCTTTGGTAAGTTTGCCTTAGTAAAATATCATTCTTTTACGGTGACGTTTTATACCTTTTTGGTTGCAGCACTTTCCTTAATACCTGTAACGGGATTATGGAGAAAAGCAGAATTATTAGGGAATGTGGAAGTACTGGGTTATGGACTTGGACTTGGACTTTTTCCGACTGTTATTGCCTTTTTATTGTATACAAAGGGTCTTGAAAAGATTGAGAGTAGTAAAGCGGCGATTATTGCCACTATGGAGCCAGTTGTGGCCACTTTATTAAGTGTCTTTTTATATAAGGAAAGCTTTGGGGTTATTCAGGCAATCGGTTCATGTATAATCTTGGGTTCTGTTGTTATCATTAACCTGCCGAAAAAGCAAAAGGCATCAATCCAATGAGATTGATGCCTTTATTCATCACCAAGTCTTGAAGCCTTTTGAGCCCACTGGTGCATTTTGAATGATATCAATAAATGGTATGGTATAGGCAAACAGGATTAGGGCAGCCGCAATACCAAGCCACAATTTCCAGTTTTCAAATACCATTGGTGCAGACGTTTCAGTAGATTCTGCTTCGCCAACCGGAAATTCTTCTTCTCCTTTTGGAGCAAAGAAGGCGAGGTTTATAAAAATAATTAGAATTAGGATAATCCCAAGGAAAAGGATTGTTCCACCAACTGCTTGAGCGATTTGATAAGGAATCCATTCAGCCGCCTGCTTTGAGCCACCGTAAGTTGAGAATGATGACCGTCTTGGGCCGCCAAGCAAACCTTGAATATGCATAGCACCGGACATGAAACACATTCCGATAAACCAAACCCATGCTTGAATAATCCCTAATTTGTTCATTGCTTTTGTTAATTTGCGTCCTGTTAAATGTGGAACCAGCCAATAAGAGATTCCGAAGAATGTTAAAACAACTGATGTTGCTGCTGTTAAATGGAAGTGTCCGGTAATCCAGATAGTGTTATGAACAACTTGGTCCATTTGGTTTGATGCATTAATAATACCGCCAGCTCCCGCTGGGATGAACGATGCCATCCCGATAAACGGAACTGTGAAGCGAGCATCATTCCAAGGTAAAACTTTGAACCAGCCAAGTAACCCAGTTGCCCCTTTAGAGCGACCATATCTCTCAAACGTTGCGAACAGAGAGAAGGCAGTCATTAATGATGGAATTACAACCATAAACGTTAAGATAACTTGGAAAAACTTCCATGAAGGATCAATTCCCGGCTCTGTTAATTGGTGATGGAAACCAACCGGTATAGAAAAAAGCAAGAATAAAATAAATGATAGACGTGCTAATGAATCTGAGAAAATTTTTCCACCGATTATTTTTGGAATGATTGCATACCAGCACATGTAAGCAGGTAACAACCAGAAATATACAAGTGGGTGACCGAAATACCAGAATAATGTACGGCTAACTAAAACATCCACTCTGTCTACTAATCCGAGTGACCATGGGAGTAATTGGAATAATACCGTCGCAGCCACACCAAGCGTCGCTACAATCCAAAGTACAGTATTAATCACCGCCATAAAGCTTAATAACGGACTTGGCTTACCAGGATTGTTCTTACGCCATCTGGCATAGGTCATGATTTGAGCAACACCGTCAACCCAGCTTCCAACTACAACAAGTGTCATACCTAGATAGAATATCCAGTGAGCCTGCAGTGGTGCATAAAACGTATAAAGGACAGAAGCTTTATTAAGCAGGACCATTGTTGCAGCCATAGCCGTTCCGATGGTCATTAACCAGAAACCGATCCAGCCTGTGCGTCGGGCAGCAGGAGAATGTGTGCCGGCTGTTCTGCTGACAGCAGCATATTGGAAACCCATAATAAAGAATGTTGTTAAGACAAGGCCCATCATCACCCCGTGAACGGTTAAAATTTGATAATAGCCGATACCGCCGGGTAGTTCATATTTGCCTGAGCGGACAAGAGTCTGCAGGAGGCCCATTAAACCACCGAGTGCAAGTGCTGTGAAAGCAACAAAGAAGTGTGCCATTGAAAGCTTCGCATCGCGTGGGTCAACTTTTACGTTTGTTGTAGTCTTTAGCATTATTTAACCACCTCAATCTTCGAGAACATTAAATGGTGGCCGGAACCACAGTATTCGTTACAAACGATTAAATATTCTCCTGCCTTGTCAAATGTTGTTGTATATTCACTGACATAGCCAGGTTCCAGCATCATGTTAATATTGGTGCCAGCCACTTCAAAACCGTGAATAACGTCCTTTGTTGTAGCGATCACTTTTACTTTAGCTCCGAGCGGGATCTTAACTTGTGCTGGATTATAAGAGAATGCTTGAGCAACATACACTAATTCATAATCCCATTCTTTTCCCTCAACCTTATGAAGTCCGGGCTTATCAAATGGTTTGGTCTGATCAACTTTTTCAGGATTTATCGTTGTTAAACAACTTGGTGGTTTATTACCTAGATAGAAGGCACTTACCCCTACTACTGTTAAGAAAATAACTAGGCAGCTGATTCCGAAAGTCAGCCAAATTTTTTCTAGCTTATGCATATGCATAATGATTTCCTCCTTCGATCATTAAAAACGTTCTACAAATAGGAAGTAGACACTTAACCAAGTAACAATTATGAAAAGTCCCAAAAAGAAAACGGATGCCATGGTCCCTTTTAATGAAGAACTGTCTTCTACTTCTGTTTTTTGTTTTGTTTTTAACTCCGCTTTTGCCATCCCCTTACACTCCTTTCAGATCTTTGGAAATAAATTAAATAAGTTCTCTTTCATAATACAAAACAATTGTGGAAGAAAAATATGAAAATCCAAAGTTCACAAATTGTTCATTCTTTATGTATCTACTATGTTAATGATAAAAACTTGATTCAACAGTGATTTATATCACATATATCAGAGGTGAAATGTGAATGAAATGTGAATTATCACAGGACTCCTGTGATAAAAGTAATTGATAATCATTTCACAAACTGTATTTGTCGCAGTTCTGTCACAAAACAGTATAGGTACTAATAGAATAAAAAAAGGGATGATGATTTTCTTTGGAAGTGGTGGTTAGGATGGAAAAGTATTATTGTGAAAAATGCAGACTGTTATATGATAAAAAGGAGAATTGCAAGATTTGCGGATTCATAGTAAATAATAAAATTATCATTGAAGTGCAGAAGCAGCCTGAGAAGTAGGTCCTACAGTTACCTGGTTCAGGCGCTTTTTTGTGTGAACGATCAATTGGAAAAGTTTATCTAATGCTCAAAAGGCCATACTACTATATAATGAAGGAGCACAACAACAACCTTCAAAACGTTTGCTTCTCCACATGGGGAAGCTTTTTTTATTAGATAAAGGGGAACGTTTATTCTATTTGAATATAATTACATAATATGGAAATGATATCTTTAAATTAGGCTATGTTAAAGAACAGTGTAGATTTTTTACACTCTGTTGATTGGAGCGGAAGGTGCGAAGACTCCTCGAAAATGCTAACGCATTTCCTTCGTGCGTGGGCGAATTCTAGGAAGAAAATCAACGTCCTGTGGGAGTACGGTTCTGGAGAGAC
>NZ_JBALNY010000081.1:0-2601 GCF_036962145.1 Bacillus sp. JJ1764
TTTTTCTTCAATAGAAACAAATCCTTTCTCATTTTTTTATAACATTCCCCTTGTAAGCCCTTCTTAATTAACTTTTTTATGGAACCTAACTAGAAGTTCATGTGTTAAATTCCTTTAAACAGTTTTTAGATGATCGAAACTTGTAAAAAATAAATATGAGGTGGGATATGATGACGAAGGAAGAGGCATTAAAAATTATTCATGTAATTGAATCGACTTATCCCTATATTATTACTAAGAGTGAAACCGTGCAGTTTTGGTTTCAATTTTGTGAGGTAGTGGATTTTGATCAAGTTTGGACAGATTTGGTCCAACATATTCGGAATAGCCCTTATCCCCCTTCAATTTCTGATATATTTGCTTCGCTGGGGGAAACTTCGGGAGATACGAGGCAGTTGATTTCTGATAAAAAAGATAGGGGAGGATCATGGATGAGTGAGTATGTATTTAGAGCTTAAACTTGCTATTAGTTTTAAGTGGTTGATTCCTGAATAAATTATTTCCTTAAAAGAAGGTCGCCAATAGAGTCTCTTGAAGCCCGGAAAATTTAAAATGCGCAAGAAGAGGTCGCCAATAAAGCCACTTGGAGACCAAAGAAGCTGAATGCATCAAAAAAGGGTCGCTAATGCAACCCTTCGGAATATAAAACTCACCATAACTTATTTATTCGTTGAAGAATGATTATATTTCCTTAAAAGTTCACCAAAATGCTGTAAGTCATATTCCGGCCAGTCTTTAACATTTTCCCCAATAGCTGATAATCTCGTTTGCTGATGTTCATAAAACTCATTTTTTCCTAATTCGGTAATATGAAGAGTATAGGCTCGACCATCTGTTGGATCAGGAATTCTATATACATATCCCTTTTGCTCCAATGCAGCGGTTTGTCTGCTTATTGTTGAGATATCTAAATGGAATTCATCCGACAATACTTTAACCCCTGCTGGTCCTCTGGTGATGAAACGGTGAAGTAATAGATAGGCTGAACGGTCTAAATGCCCCAATTTTCGATTTGATGATGTAATACGCCTGAGAAGGATGGCCAGCTCCAGATCAATCATTTCCAAGGATTTTTCTCTCATTTTTTTGTCCTCACTTTTGCACACATTTCTATGTTTATCCTATCATAAAATCCATGCTTTAATAAAAGCGTTTGCGTGTTTTAATATTTCAAAAAATTCAATAAATAAGAGTATTGACATATTCAAAACTAGTTGTATAATACAAATATATACTTTCATTATACAACTATCAACAAACAAAGGGGAAATTTAGAATGTCATCAACATCACAATCAGTAACTGCGTCATCGGCAAAGGTTGCGTCGGAAACTGATACAAAAAGTCATTTTTTAAATCAGCCAAGGGCAGTATGGGCAGTTTTTTTTGCGTGTATTATTGCCTTTATGGGTCTGGGGCTTGTTGATCCGATATTGGTTGCGATTGCAAAACAACTTCAAGCGACTCCTAGTCAAGTTACGTTGCTTTTCACGAGTTATAATGCTGTTATGGCAGTAGCTATGCTTATCACTGGAATGATTTCATCACGACTTGGTATAAAATGGACACTAATTGTTGGAATCATTTTAATTGCTGTATTTTCCGCGCTAGGAGGTTTTTCAAACAACATTTGGGCACTAGTTGGTTTTCGTGGGGGATGGGGACTTGGTAATGCTTTATTCGTAGCAACAGCCTTAGCGGCAATTGTTTCGCTGTCCACAAGTGGTACAGCCAAAGCAATTATCTTATATGAAGCCGCAATTGGTTTAGGGATTTCAGTAGGACCTCTGCTTGGAGGCTGGCTTGGTGGAATGTCTTGGAGAGGCCCATTTTTAGGTGTGGCAGTTTTAATGGTAGTGGCATTTTTCGGTTTAATCATTCTAATGCCAAATAAAGCTGGCTCTGCGCAGGTTTCACAAGTGAAAACTTCCATTAAAGATCCTTTCCGTGCATTGAAACACCGTTCCTTATTAATTTTTGGAATTGGTGCCGCTCTTTACAATTTTGGATTCTTCACTTTATTAGCCTATGCACCATTTGTAATGGGACTTGATGAACATGGAATCGGTTTTGTCTTTTTAGGATGGGGAATTTTGCTTGCTATCACTTCAGTATTTACAGCACCGATCCTTCAAAAACGATTTGGAACGGTTAAGTCAATGGCTGCAATGTTAACATTGTTTGCTCTTGTTTTAATTGCGATGGGGATCTGGACTTCCACTCAATGGTTAATCATCGCATCAGTCGTTGTAGCAGGTGCATTACTAGGAAACAACAACACGCTTATCACCACAGCCGTGATGAATTCAGCGCCAGTTGAAAGATCAACAGCATCTGCCGCATACAGCTTTTTACGATTTATAGGGGGGGCCATTGCACCATATTTTGCCGGTAAATTAGCTGAATGGTACAACTCAAGTGTTCCATTTTATGTAGGTGGTGCATTTGTCCTTATTTCTGTAATCTTTATAGTCTTTAATCATAAGTATGTTAAGCATGTTGACGAAGCGACAATTGGTCATTAACTTTTGGGAAAAGGCTCTGCGATGCAGGGCCTTTTTTTCATGATAAAAAAAAGGAAAATTAGGTCGAATATTAGAAT
>NZ_JBALNY010000081.1:2650-5516 GCF_036962145.1 Bacillus sp. JJ1764
GTCATATAAAGAATGGGATCCAAATGATCGTCAGGATGTTGGTTCTTTTCAACCTTTACTTATAAAAGGTTTCCCATACGAGATTTTTGAATTATGAATAAGGAGTGGTGTACGTAATGGCAAATAATTTATTGAATACCAATGCTGTCGTATCTGGGCAAGTGTATATGGTGGAATTGACAGATGGCGATCTTCATTCCTTCCGCGTTTTAACTGAAACACCAACGCATTTCATATTTTCGTATTCAACAGAAGGTTCTAATGATGTTTTTGAAAAATCTAAGAGTGACATTTATGGTATTTATGATGTTAAGGAATGGCTAGCAGCTCAGGAAAAATAATACATAGTTATAACTCATATGAGGGCGGAATGGTCCTATTTTTGGTTAAAGGGGATAGGGAAAATGGAGAGAACATCACTTGGGGGACAAACGCGCCTAGCGTTTTACAACCCTGATTATAAAACCTTTTTTGAAGATTATGTTTTAGAGGGGGATCAACTAAAGTTTACTAGCGAACCACTGGATGCACTGAAAATTTGTGACGAGGACCCGGGACGTTATCCTGTTGTGATTTTGTTTAATGACGAACCCGCGGGCTTTTTTGTACTGCATGGACAGGAGGGGGTGAAGGAATACTGGGAAAATGATCAGGCGCTTCTTCTTCGGGCATTTTCTGTTAATCCAAAATATCAAGGAAAAGGGATTGCCCAAAAGTCGATGATGCAATTGCCTGAGTTTGTGAAAGAGCATTTTTCGGGTGTGAATGAGGTCATATTAGCGGTTAATTGTAAAAATGTTGCAGCACAGCACGTTTACAAAAAAACGGGGTTCATTGATAAGGGTGTCCGTGCCTGGGGACGAAACGGGGAAATGTTCATACTACATTTATATTTGTGAAAAAAGGGTTGTATAGTCTTGTTCTATACAACCCTTTACTAATTATTTAGCAAGCAGTTCATCCAAATGCTTACGGATAGCTTCTCGGTTTCCCGAAATTTTTTCTTCCCTCACTTGGTCCTTATGCCATTTATTTAATGCTTTTTCTAATACTGTTTGTTCAATCGCCTGTGGAATCACCACAACCCCATCAGCGTCTCCAACGATGAGATCTCCTGGCTGAATCGGCATACCGCCACATGAAATGGGCACATTGATTTCTCCAATGCCAGCTTTGCCACTCGCTGCCACCGCTGTACCTTTACAGAATACAGGGAAATCAAGAGCTTTAATCCCTACGATATCCCTTATCACACCGTCAACTACAATGCCGCCAATCCCTAAAGTTTGAGCCATTCCTACAACAAAATCTCCAGCTATTGCCCGATATTGATCACCCTTCGCATCGATAACCAAAATATCACCCGGTTTTGCTTCACGGATCGCTCGTAAGACAGCGAGATTATCACCAACAGGAATTTTAACAGTAAAGGCCCTGCCTGCTAATTTGTACTCCTCCTTTAAAGGTTTAATAGAAGGATGAAGGTTATTTAACCCCTCCATGGCATCAGAAATACAGGTGGTGGGCAAGACTTCGAATTGCGAAACTAGATTGTCCATAAAATTTTCCTCTTTTCCTATTTTTTCTACTAATCATAGTTTATAATAAATTGGAAAATTAGGAAAATATAAATCTCTGGGGTGAAAATGTTGAAAAACATATACGTCATTAGACATTGTGAGGCGGGGTGGCAGCCGGCTGAATCATCTCTAACCGAAAAGGGCCTCAGTCAAGCAAACGATTTGGCTAACTATTTATCAAACAAGAATGTTGACCAAATTATTTCCAGCCCATATAAACGTGCTATTCAGTCCAACCGACCACTTGCGGAGAAATTACAGCTAAATATCGAGAAAGATCCTCGATTAGCTGAACGCGTATTAAGTACCCAAAATTTGGTGGATTGGTTGGAACAACTAAAGGAAACCTTTGTAGATTTTGAGAAGAAATTAGAAGGTGGGGAATCAAGCAGGGAAGCACAGAAACGAATCTTAAAGGTGGTAGAGGAAGTGCAAGATAATAAAACAGCCATTATAGTTACCCATGGTAATATCATGTCCTTACTAATCAACTATTTTGATAGGAGCTTTAGTTTTAAAGAATGGAAAAAACTTTCGAATCCTGATGTTTTTCTATTAAAAATCGACGGAAGTAAGGCTAGTTTTGAGCGATTGTGGAAATAAAAAAAGGAACCTGAAAATTTTTTCAAGCTCCTTAAATGATGCTGCTTTTGCCGGTCCAGCTGTCACTTATATCTGCGTCAAATACGAAGTTAATTGGAATAATAAACGGTGCAATGTCGCCATTCTGTTCACCATAGCCTTGGTTCCGTTTGTAAGAAACGAATTGATCAATATATTGGTTTGGGCCCATGTTCATGACTGAGGCATGGTCAAAAACATTCACCTTGATATTACCAAGATTGACAACCATTGGAGCAAATATCAATGACTTTACCTCCTTTATATTACACTGTTTTTAGCCGTATTACTGTCTGTCACATCAGGGTCAACGACATACGAAATCGGAATATTGACAGGGGAAATGTCACCGTTTTGTTCGCCAAATCCTTGATTTCTTTTATAAGATGTTAATTGATCGATAAATTGATTCGGTCCAAAATTGACAAAGGCCGTGTTATCTATCGTATTTATTTTAAAGCCTAGAAAATTTATTTGCATCGGTGCAATATTCACATTAATCACTCCCGAAAATTAAAGATTTTTGTTGATTTTGATTACGGGGGCATCTATGAATTCATCGTCATAAACAATGTTAATTGGAAAGCCTGTGATCGAGCAATCCCCAAACTGCTGGCCAAAACCTTGATTCTTTTTACCTCCAACATTAGTTCCTTTAAAGAAAT
>NZ_JBALNY010000081.1:5535-8137 GCF_036962145.1 Bacillus sp. JJ1764
ACATTTTGTGACTCCTTTCAATCAATCGCGAAACTAATTTTTAAAATATATTCGCCATTTGAGGGAATCATACCCAAAAAAAAAGGAGCGGCATTCGCCACTCCACAAAAAGAAGGAAAAACTTAATGGGTTAGTAAAGTATATGTAACAAGATGGACTGGCATGTAGTATTCTTGTCCAGTTTTAAAAAAATGTGTGTTAGCATATTTTTTGAATGAGCTCTATTGAGTTATTTTTCGGTGAGTTCACCAAGGAGGATACTTCATATGCCTCCATTAACGTCTGATCGAGAGGAACCAGAATGGGATGTAACGTATTTGGGTCTTTAATGGCGGGGTCCAACCATTTATTCTCATCTTCAGGTTTAAAAATGACGGGCATCCGGTCATGGATCGAATTCATTAATTCGTTCGGAACTGTGGTGATCACCGAACAGGAAAAAATAGCTTGTCCATCGTGAGACTTCCACTGCTCCCAAATCCCAGCCATACCAAATAATTCATTGGATTTCAGTTGAATGCGCATTGGCGTTTTCGATTTGTCATCATTCCGTTTCCATTCATAAAAACTGTCAGCTATGATTAAGCAGCGTTTTCTTTGAAATGCGTTGCGGAAGCTTGGTTTCTCCATTAACGTTTCTGCCCGGGCATTAATCATTTTACTGCCAATAGATAGATCCTTTGCCCATGGCGGAATTAGTCCCCATCTTAGGTATCCCATACGGTTTTTCCTGCCATCATTTATGACAGCCAACACGGATTGGGAAGGGGCGATATTATAGCTTGGTTCAAAATTTTCTTCATCAAGAAATGCCTGAATCTCAAAACGGTCGATTATTTGTTCGATGCTTGCTGTCAGAGTAAAACGGCCGCACATTGACATCACCTCATGATTTGATTAAATATATTGTAACAAACTTAAATAGGACGGAGGAAATAGATTAGTGCAAATTAATAAACAGTTCCGCTCCCGAATTGGCTTCCCAACAGATGAAACCATTACCTTTGAAACTTTGCCGGTGATATTAGAGAAAACAGCGCTTGCTATACCCTTTGAGAATTTATCAATTATTCGAAATGAAATACACCCCCTGACTTTAAACAATGTGGCTGAAAAAATATTAATAAGAAACCAAGGGGGGCTTTGCTATGAATTAAATACGATTCTGTACCAGTTTTTAATGGAAAATGGTTTTGAAGTTACCCTTGTTCTAGGGTCTACCTATAATGCTGAACGGCTGACGTGGAGCCCAACCGGCCGGACACATGTCATTAACATATTGACATATAAAGGAAATAAGTATGCGGTTGACACAGGCTTTGGAGGGAATCTACCTCTAGTTCCTGTGCCGTTAACGGGAGAGTGCGTTTCCTCTCGTAACGGAGAATTCAGAATAAAAGAGGAAAGGACTGAATATGGGAATTATGTACTTGAGATGAAACTTAGACACAAACATCAGGATTGGGTTACGGGCTATACCCTTGATACAACTCGTCCAGTCAAGGATCTTAATGAATTATCAAGGGTCCAGCAAATTATTGTGGAAAGTGATCAATCTCCATTTAATAAAAACTACCTTGTGACAAGAATAACTGAAAAAGGGAACATGATTTTAACTGATTCTTCTTTTACAAATAGGATTGATGGCAAAGAACTTAAAGAAAATATCCAAGCAAACCAATTTGAATTATTCTTAAAAAGCTATTTTAATATAGTGAAATAAAAAGAAGGAGGAATCCATAATTGGATTCCTCTATTTGGACCGTCTTGCAAAATCAACAAAGCGAAATTTATCTGGGCGGTGCCTTGATTCAGTATATTGAAATAAACTGGCATCGTCTAAGTAAACATGGTTTTTAATCACTACAATATTATGAAACCCTTCCAAATCTAGCAGGGCCCGATCCTCTGAGGTAGGCTCTACAACAACGATTTCCTTTTTTGCAAAACTAATGGTCAGGTTCAATTCATTTTCGAGATATTCATAGATTGAATTGGCACAGATTTCTTCTGAAAGGAAAGGGACATATCTTTTGTTAATATAATCTTTATCTAAAATGATTTTTTCGCCCCCCATTTCCCTAGTACGAATTACTTTCCAGACTTGATCTTTCCCGGAAAGCTGCAGTTCATTTCGAATATAGGAGTCAGGCTTTATTAACTCAAGTTGATTCACGATTGTTACCGGTTTTCTGCCCATTTTATTGGCCAGTTCTTTAAAGCTGACGAGGCCGGATACCGGAAAATCAAATTTAGACACATCAATGACAATGGAGCCTTTGCCTCTAACTTTTTGAATATAACCATTTTGGGAGAGCAAATTCAGTGCTTTTCGTATCGTTTCCCTTGATGTACTGAATTGTTCGGATAATTCATTCTCTGAAGGGAGAAGCGTCTGTGGCGGTATTTCTCCATTCTTGATTTGCTCAACAATGTGATTATAAATTGTTAGATATTTGTTTGTCATAAATGGCATCTCCAGTTATTATTTTAGCAAATAAACGACCGACTCATATGGACGCAACACCATCCTGCTGCCAATCCGAGCGGAATCTTCATAATTAGAGAGTAACATTTCACCATGACAATCATCAAGATTTAA